>JACPZR010000082.1 GCA_016195395.1 Spirochaetia bacterium | reverse complement strand
GCTCGTCCTTCTCGTGCGCAAGGAAAGACCTCACTTCGTCGTTCACTTTGAAGTACTCAGGACGGTGCGGGAGCGAGCGCGCAATCTCCTGCAGGCGGCCCCATCTGTCCGCTTCAAGAAACGCGCGTGTCAGAAGCCGGGGAAAAATTCCAAGTTTGATTTCCTGCTTGGACAAAAAGTCCATGGCCCCGCTGCGCAGGCATTCCACGATGAGCCGCTCCGACGTATCCGAAGACACAACGATGACCGGCGCTCGGCGCTCGCACAGCTTGTCCAAAAACGTGAAGATGTCCAGGTCCGGAAGCGCAGCGTCCGTGATTACAAGATCGCAGGTCTGGTCTTTCAAATAGTCAAGAACCGGCTCTGCGTGCGTGAAGAATTTTGTGTTGAGACCCCGGAACTCCGCCTCAAAAATCGCTTTGTAGTACGACTCAATGCCCTCGTCTGCGTCTACGATTACAATATCCATATTAGTCCGGCTGGTACAGGAATATTTTCAAGAAATCCATCTCGGATGCGTAGCGGAAAAAGCGACGCGCCTCTTCATTGAGGAGATTGAGCGCCGTTTCCGAAATCCCAATGGTTCCTGCCAGCGCAAAGTGCTTTTCAATTTCCTGGGCAAGCCTCAGGTCCTCACTCTCAATCCGACTGGCATCATTGTGAAACGGAGCGGTGCCGCAGTGAATTCCAATGCGCAGGCGGATGTCGCTCTCGGGGTTCAGCTGGTTTTCTGAAACGTTGAAAACCGGCAGATAGGCGAGAGTTGCCACCATGCTCTCCACGCAGCGCGGAACGCAGTTATCCCCGTAGAACGCGGCAATCCCACCGTCCCCGTGCCAGTACCATATCTTTCCGCGCGCAGACTCCACATGCTTCTGCACGTAAGCTCTGAACAACGACATGGTATATTCAACGTCTACTTTGACGTTCGACTTGACAAGACCCGAACTTCCCACAACATCAATGCTCGCAAAACTGAGAAAGTAGTCCTGTCCTTCCTGCAGCGTTCCCCATTCCGCAGCCGTCATGCGCGTTTCCCGCGTAAAGACAGACTTCTCCTGGTCGTAATTCCAGCCGCCTTCCCGGAGCACTTCGATGAGCGGCTCCACGCCTTTTAGATGGACCAGACCACCGCTGGCGCCCTGGCCGGCGCGGGAAATCATGTAGGAGATAAACTTGACCAGTCGCTCCTCGGATGAGAAGAAACGGATAACGCAGTCCGCGGCCACCTGCTTGGGGATCACAATCTTACTGTCAAATCCGGACACCCTATGAACGTCAAATTCGGGATCCACGTCACGGCCCAGATGATTGACCTGGTCTGCGTTGAGAGAATTGATGAGGATGCGCTGCAATACCCGGCGCACTTTCTTGAGGTTTGTATTTGACGGCTCGCTCACGAGGGTGTTCCCGCTGGAAGTACTACCGCTGCGCCGGGCAGCGGTGTTTCATTGAACCGTTGTGGAGGCTATCGGGATCGAACCGATGACCTTCTGCGTGCAAGGCAGACGCTCTCCCAGCTGAGCTAAGCCCCCATACCACCGCGTCCAGCCGGGGCCGGACTGCATTGGAAAAGAACAAATCCCCGGCATGCCGCGCCCTGTAAAGTAGTTTTTGCTTGCCTACACATGACGAACCGGAGCCACGATTCCGGAGCATGCCGCACCCACAGACAGTCACCGCCCTTATCACTGGATCGGGCGCGGGAATGGGCCGGAGCCTGGCTCTGCGGATGGCGGCGGACGGCCACACGGTATTTGCGGGCGTTCGGGATATGAAGCGCGCGGCAAAGGATTTTCAGGGCGCGCCGTCGAACCTGATACCCATCCAGCTCGATGTAACCAAACCGGCTGATATCAAGAGGGCCGTGGCCGACATCATCAAGAAAGCAGGTCGGATCGATGTGCTGGTAAACAACGCTGGTTTTGGCGTCTACGCCGCCGCCGAAGAGCTCTCAGATGACGACATGCGGCGCCAGATGGAAACCAACTTCTTTGGCGTTGTGAATCTCACCAAAGCTGTGCTCCCCATTATGCGCCAACAGAAGACAGGCAAAATCATCAACATCAGTTCGATTCTCGGGCGCCTGGTTGTGCCGTCCGGGGCCGCCTACACATCGTCCAAGTGGGCCCTTGAAGCATACAGTGAGACTCTCCGCTATGAGGTGGCTCCTTTCGGCATCCAGGTTTCGATCGTTGAACCGGGCCTGATACGGACAAACTTCAAACAGAACACCGAATTTCCGGACACAACCACCAATCCAAATTCTCCCTACAGGCACTTAAATCTCCTCCTCAAGCGCGAGTACAAGGGCTTTGCCACATCGGCTGATGATGCGGCTGAAAGGATCCATCGTATCATTGGAAAGAACCGCCCCCTCCCGCGTTATCGCATTGGGCGGGACGCTGTCCTCTACAACTTCGTCCGGGCCGTGCTCCCGGACTTTGCAATCGACATCTTGATGAAGCGGCTCGTCAACGGCGCCATACGCCGCGCTGTGCGAGAGGAACCGGTATAACGTTATATGGCTCTGAAGAAGAAACAGAAACCCGAACCCAAAAAGCCGGCCAAAGCGGCTCCCAAGCCCGCATCCAAAGGCAAACCGCAGCCAAAGGCCAAGACGCCGCCGCCCAAACAGGCCAAGGGAAAACCTGCGGTCAAAGCGCCCGCGAAAGCGGCTCCCGCCAAGTCGGCCCAAAAAAAGGCAGCGGTCTCCGTCTCCGACGAAGGCTTCCGGCTGGTACTCGGCCGCGAGTCGCTTGAAACGCGGATCCGCGAGACCCTTCTCCTTCTGCACGACCAAGTGGGCTTTGAGGCCGCCAACATTC
>JACPZR010000207.1 GCA_016195395.1 Spirochaetia bacterium | reverse complement strand
GATAAGACCGGACAGCTGGCCTCCGGTCCCCACGAGTTCCGCATACAGAGTCACCCCGAGGGAGGTCTGGCGCTGGAACTGGGGGAGCGACTGCAATTCGCCCACATCCTTGATATAACCGCCCTTCTCCCGGCGACGCTTGAAGAGCGCAAGCACTGCATCCCGGGTCATAGCGTCCGACAGGCTCATGAGGACGTGATAGCGGGCAGCGTTGATATTGACTTTGTCGTCCATCCGGTCGCCCAATGAGACATAGGCCGTGAGATTATTGGAAGGAATCCAGTCCTCGGCGGTAATCAGGTTCTTTTCGTCTTCCGTCTGGAATTTCAGTTCCCGCTGCATCTCGGCCCAGCCCTTGGGCGCCCGGGATTGGTAGATCATGGCCCATTCGATCCCTTTGACCTGAGTGACCTCTGACAGAGAGAACATGCGGAAATTTTTGATCTTCCGGGGGGGATTCAAGCCTTCATAGTAGTGCCGCTCGGCGCCCCGTCCTTCGATGTTGTCGTTCTCGTCGATCCAGTCAATGATAGCGTCAATACCGTCCACAGGGATCTCGTACTGGCGGAAAAAGCGGTCGAATACCTGCTTGTACTGCTCGTTCACTTTGTCGTCGAAGCCGTGCACCAGGTGGTTCAGATTGAGCTTGCCGTCTTCCGGAATCAGACGGTAGCTCAGGTAGCAGCGCGGCAGACACTCTTTGCTGATCAAGATGTCCGGCGGATTCAGGGCAAGGCCCGACTTGTAGAGATACTCTTCCGGCATGGACTTGATCGCTGTCAACCCAGCCATAAATCCCGCCATGGCCTGCTGGCGCGCCCGGAACCCGTCAGCGAGCACACGCGTGGCCGCATACTGATCCTGCGAGTCGCTCCAAAATTGAACTGCCATGGAATTGGCGGCCGCGCCCAGGGAAAACGTCATCATCACGGCCATCATGCCGCGCCGGGATATGTGATCTCTGAATCTTGGGATTTTCACAATGATTCCTGCGCCTCAGTTGATGTACAGCCCCGGCGCTGCGAGAGTTTCAAACCGGTGCGTCTTCTGCCCGATCTTCACTCTCATGATGATATGAACCAAACGCGGGACGCGCCGCATCTCTTTGGAGCTCCAACTTTCCTTCCATTCTTTCCCTGATAAAGAATAGCGGAATTGAAGCGACACGACGTTATCCATGACCGGATAGTGCGCCCCGCCCTCACCGGGTTTGTTGTCCACCAGCTGGTCCTCTCTGCGCATGAGAGTTCCCGTATCTTCTCCCACTTTGCTTTCCGTTACATAGAACGACACCTCGCGGACCGCGGGCACGCCCAGCGCGTCCGAATGCGGGTGAACAGCGGCGAGTGTGAGACGGTCGCGACGGGTATCCCCGGTCCCCAACTGTCGTCCAAGGAAAATCAAACGGTCAATGTCCCTGTTATAGTAGGTCTGGTTCACGGTGGAACGCATCATCTCAAGGGCCAGAAGCGCCTTCTGCTTGGCTCGGCTCGATGGTGTGGCTTCCTTTGTGATCTGCGACACGCCGAAAAACACACTGAACATCAGCGTAAAGAGCACGGACATAACCACGATTACAATGGAAAGTTCCACGAGAGTAAAGCCCGCCCGCAAAGACGAACGACCGCCGATGACCCGCCTGCGCATATGTGGTCCGCGGTTCATCACTCTTTTTTCGCCGCCCCGCGGAATGTCTCCACTCGGTATTCCCCGGGACCGGATCGCCCGCGCGGATAGATAATCTTCACCACGATCCGGACAATGTCGACAGTGCCGCCCGTTTCCGTTTTCGTGCTTTCTCCCATCTTTGGTGGGTTTGCAGCCGTGTTTGTGGCGCCCGCGGGCATCTGGTCGCCCACGGGGAGCGCGTTCAGCTCGCCTGTTTCACCGGACTTGGCAAGGTCGATCTTTTCCTCTGTGATCTTGATGTCGTATGTATATCCTGCGTAGATCCCGGTGTCGTCTCCCATTGTGCCGCGGTTGTTGGACGTGGAAAGGTTGGGATTACTCAATAGTTGAGATAGTTTAGTTTCTGCCAGGGCCACCGCCACACTCAACCGGTCCGCCTCGCCCTGAAGACGCAGGCCGTCAGACACGGTAGTGGTGACAAGCACCGTCATCATTGTGGCAACGGCCATGGCGATGGCCATTTCAGCCAGCGTGAGCCCCGTGCGCGCTCTGGTGCGGAGACTGGCCGCCGAAAGCATCCGGAACAGGCGTCGAAGTCGCTTCTGTTTGTCAGAATTCCTCAACGTTTTCCTTCCAGCCGGGATTTTCAAGAGTCTTGGTCACTTCCTTTTTCTCAACGCGCGCATCCGACCCGTATTTTGAATAGAGCACCGTGGCCGAAATCGACGGTTTGTTCCCAATATAGATGGCAAGCTCTTCACCCGTTCCATCCGGGGAGAAAGGGACGGTTACTTTGCCGGAGCTGATTCGATTGCCTGTGGCTGTGGCCACCGCTACGATTCCGTTGAAGACGGACAGTGAATGCGGTTTCAGAAGTTCATTTTCTTTTGCGGTGGCTTCCGATCTGTCCATGCGATACGCCCGGTACGAGTTATCGTTGATGTTGATCTCAAAGTAGACAATCTGATTGGACTTGAGCGCAGCACGGCTCGAGAATACGAGTGAGTCGCGGAGAATCTCCGCTTCGTCTGTGGATGTTTTGAGGAGAGCGATGTTGGAGCCGATCGATGCCATCACTCCAAGTAATAATCCAATCACCGCGATCACTACGACCATCTCCACGAGCGTGAGACCGCGGCGGGACGAAAAACGCGCTGGAGTGAAACGACTGTGTCCCTTCCTTCCAGCGCGCATTTTTGGGGTCGCTATTTCTTAGACGAGGGCTTGAGCCACTCTGGCCAGCTGGATTCGTCTGTCAGGAAGAAGTCCTGGTCTTCCCCGCCGCCGCCTTTGACGCCGTCTTTTCCGAGGGAGCAGATCTGGCGCTCACCCTTGTCGTCGCGGCAGATGAAGTACGGCTTTTTCCAAGGATCGAAAACGTCTTCCTTGGCTGCCTTTTTCTTTTCTACGAGGGCTTCCAATGTGGCGCCGTCGTCCAAGGGGCCGTTGTCCTGTTCGTATCTGTCCCAGGCGAATTGGAGCGTCTTGCTGGCTTTGGATACAGCCAGCTGTTTGCCGCCGCTCATGGCTTCTTTGGCCGCATTGCCCAAGCCGGCATACACGATTCCGATGATCACGCCGAGAATCGCAATAACAATCGCCAGTTCCACGAGGGTCAAACCCCGTCTGGAAGATTTCTTCAAAAGGCTGAAACGCCGGCGGATTCGGTCAAGATGAGTCATACTTTTTGCTCCTGCTGCAAATGGTGCGCTAATGATAATTACTGAAGCTGCATTTGTTTAGTCAAGTTAAACATGGGCAGCATAATGGCCGTCATCATCACAATAATCACAAAGCCCATCACCACCATCATGGCAGGCTCAAGCATAGACGAAAATTTCTGAACCGACGCTTCCACATCGTCGTCCATAACGTCCGCGATTTTCAGCACCATTTCCGGCACTTGGTCGGAAATCTCGCCTGCCGCGAGCATCCCGAATACCATCTGTGTAACGATGACACTGTCGCGGAGCGCCTCTGTCATTTTAGAACCCTCTTTGATCTTGGCAATGGCCTCTTCGATTTCTTTGGCAAAAATCGAATGGTCCACCACGCGCGCCACCACTTGGAGCGCCACGATGAGATCAACACGGCTCTTGAGCATCACGCCCAGGTTCCGGGAAAAACGGGCGAGAATCGCCTTCCGCACAAGCGATCCAATGAGCGGCTGCTTCAGAACAAAGCCTTCTAAACGCATCCGACCGTCCGGCGTGGCTTTCCAACGCTGGAAAAAGTAATAACTCACGGCGCCCACGATCATGGGAATGACGATCTTCCACGACGAAACGATGTCTGACACACCCATCACGATCCGCGTAATCAACGGAAGCTCCGCATTCAATTGGACAAAGAGAGTCTGGATCTGCGGAAACACAACGGCCAGCAAAAACACCATAATCGCGCCCAGAAGAAAGAGCATGATGATGGGATAGAACATCGCCGTGGTCATCTTGTTCTTCAACGCCTGGTTTGCGTCTTCCAAATCGGCAAGGCTGACGAGTGCCATCTCATATGTCCCTGTTTTCTCGCCCACGCGGACCAGGTTGTGGTACAACGGCGGAAAAATCGCGGGATGCTTTTCCATCGCGTCGCCCAAGGATGCCCCGCCGACAACGGCCCCCTTGATCTCAATCAACGCTTTCTTTAAATAGATGTTTTCCGTCTGGTCAATGATGTTCGCAAGCGACTTGTCGAGCGGCAGTCCCGCGGACAAAAGCGTTCCCAGCTGTCGCGCCACCAGACCAACGTCACGCCGCGGAACGCGGTAGAGGATGTTCGTCAGAAACGGGAAGAGCGCGCGGTCTTTCTTCTCAGTATCTTCTGTGAGAAGTTTGACGTAGAGCCCTTTGCCTTTGAGGATACGGCGCGCGGAGGCCGCGTTACCGGCGTCCACGATCCCCTTCTCTTCTTTGCCCTTGCGGTTGAGCCCAACGTAACGGAAAATAGCCATGGTTCAGTTCCGCCTGCTACGCAACGCGCATCACTTCTTCAATCGTGGTCAAACCGTCGACCACTTTGGCACGGCCGTAGTCCAGAAGCGTCTGCATCCCCTGCTTGGCCGCCACAGTCTTCACCGTGTCCGAGTCAGCGCCGCGGAGCACCGCCCGGCGCACCTCGTCGTCCATGGGAAGAAATTCGTAGATCCCGGCGCGGCCGCGGTAACCCGTGTTCGCGCAGTTTTCGCAGCCCGTGCCGCGGTAGAGTTTCCCGCCCTTCAGTTCCGATGCCTTCACACCAAAATCTTCGAGTTCCTTCTCACTGGGCTTGTATCCCGTTTTGCAGTTGGGACAGATCACACGCACCAAACGCTGCGCAAGCACACCGCGGATGGTACTGGTAATCAAATACGGTTCAATGCCCATGTCCACCAGACGCGTAACCGCAGAGGGCGCATCGTTTGTGTGAAGTGTGGAAAATACCAAGTGGCCCGTGAGCGCGGCCTGGATGCCGATGCGCGCCGTCTCTTCGTCCCGCATCTCCCCCACCATGATCACATCGGGGTCCTGTCGGAGCATGGCACGGAGCGCGGCCGCAAACGTAAGCCCGATCTTCTCCTGCATCTGCATCTGGCCCACGCCTTCGATCTCGTATTCCACGGGATCTTCCGCGGTCAGGATATTGGTGGCGCCGTCATTCAATTCATTTAAGAAAGCATACAACGTTGTAGATTTACCGGAACCGGTGGGACCTGTGACGAGAATGATACCGTTGGGTTCCTCAAGCGCCTTCTTGACCTGAGCCTGCATTTTGGGAAAGAGTCCCAGCGTTTCGATCGTGTATTTTACGTCCGACTTATTCAAGAGACGCATGACGATGCGCTCGCCATGCCGCGTAGGCACGGTGGAAACGCGGATGTCCACCTCTTTGCCCGCCACTTTCAGTTCAATGCGCCCGTCTTGTGGAAGACGCTGCTCGGAAATATTCAGCTTGGCTTTCACTTTGATGACGGTTACAATCCCGGCATGCATCGCCTTGGGCGGCGTAAGGCGCTTGTGAAGCACACCGTCAATACGGTAACGTACCAGCACGCCCTTTTCATACGGTTCTATGTGAATGTCCGACGCGCGCTCCTGAACGCCCTGCGACAGGATCGCGTTCACCATTTTCACCAGCGGGGCGTCGTTCGCAAGGTCAAGCGACGTGTCGCTGAACGCATCAAACTCGCCATACTCCTCTTCTGAAATGCCGTCCATTACCTCTTTGGCTGCCTGCGCGGCCTGGTCAAAGCCTGTCTGGATCACGCGGACGATTTCTTGTTCCGGGGCCAGGACAAACTCCACGCGGTACTCTTTCAGACAGGAGCGGAGGTCGTCCATGGGATGGAGGTCCGCGGGATCATGGACGGCAACAGTCACTGTGCGCCCGCTCCGGGACACGGGAACAATGCGGGCTTTTTCAATCAAAGAGATCGGAATCGCTTGGAAACTCTCATCGTACGCAAACTGGAGGCGCGACTGAAACGAAAACCCGTACTGCCGGGCCAGCGTCTGCATGATGTGGTCCTCGGTGACGAGGCCCTTTTTGACAAGAATCTGTCCCAGCTTGAGGGGCGACTTTTTCTGGATGTTCAGGACGTCCTGGAGTTCCTCGCGGGAAATCGTTCCTTCGTCCAACAGGAGTTCGCCCAGCTGCTTTTTCATTGTTTAACCTGGCGGCCGCTTGGTGCGCGGCCCCGAGTTCCTGTATATCGAAACAACGGTCTCCATGCAAGCAAATCCGGCGCCGACAGAGAAAATCCCGGCGCCGGCCCGATCACTTTTTGTCAATGATGCGGAACTCTTCTTCCCTGCCTTCCGGCGCATTCGGCTGCGGCCACAGGCGGGTTTCGTTGTGCCGAGAACGGGCCTCGTTGATCTGTTCCTGACGTTTGTAGGAACTCACACGGTCAGCCTCGGCGCGGTTGTTCAGGATATGCGGAGTGATGAAGACCATCAGGTTGGTCTT
>JACPZR010000203.1 GCA_016195395.1 Spirochaetia bacterium | reverse complement strand
TCATCGTGGGCGCCATTCTCACCCAGAATACCAGCTGGAAGAATGTGGAAAAGGCCTTGGAGTCGCTTTCGTCCCACGGACTCCTTTCCGCCCGCGCCATGGCCCGTGTGCCCGCGCATGAACTTGCGCCCCTGATCCGCACTTCGGGCTACTACAATCAAAAAGCGCGCAAGCTGACCGCATTCCTCAAATGGTTTGTAAAACACAACTATTCGACCGCCGCCCTGCGCAAGCGTTATGCCCCGGATCCGCTTTTGCTGCGCGCGGAGCTTCTGGGACTCTTCGGCATTGGACCGGAAACGGCCGACTCGATCTTGAATTACGCTCTGGGCTTTCCATTTTTTGTTGTGGATGCGTATACGCACCGGCTCGTGGAACGGTACGGGCCGCACCGGAGCAGACAGAAATATGAGATCGTCCGCGCGGATGTGGAGTCGGAATTTACGGCGGTCTATGGCACGAAACAGCTGCCGCAGCATTTGGGTGAATTCCACGCGCTCATTGTGCGGCATGGGAATTCCGTCTGCGTGAAACGGGCGCCCCGTTGCGGGTCGTGTTCGTTGGCAGGCTCATGCGCCTTTCCGGTCTGAAGCGCGATGGCGGGTATCCCGTTAGGCTTGACGCGGGCTGGGGAGGGAGCAACCTATTTCCATGAAGCATTTTCCCGCGCTCCCTCACCGCGTTGAGGTTTGGTCGATCGTGGGTATCTTTTTGGTTCTCGCGTTGTCGCTGGAGGCCCAGCAGAAGCCGGTCCGCCCGGAGAAAAATGGCCCGGCCAAGCACGCTTCGATCATGGATCAAATCCGGAGCCGCGGGACGCTGCGGATTGCCATGCAGGAAGACTACACGCCCTTTGTGATGGAGAATCCCGTGGAGGGATACCCCGGAATCGACGTTGAAGTGGGGATGATCTTGGCGTCGGCTCTGGGCGTGAAGTTGGAGCGCGTAACGATACCCTTGACGGACATCTTTCAAGCGGTCAACGCGGGGACGGTGGATATGGGAATGGGCGGGATCTCCGCCAGCCTTGACCGCGCCCGCCTGGTGAATTTCAGCGACCCATATATGGTGACGTCACCCGCGGCGCTCGTGTTCCGCGAAGCGCTGCCGCCGGATCCGGAAGGTGTAAACTACCCGCGCCGGCAGTACAAGAGTCTGGCTGATCTGAAGTACATCGGCGCGTTGAATATCGGCGTGCGCGTGGGAACGGCAAACGCTGCATTGCTGGTACAGGATCCGGAATTCAAAAAGCACACAATCAGGCAGTTCTCCGGGCGCGGCCAGGTTTTGCAGGCCCTTGAAAAACATCAGGTGGATGCGCTTGTTGCGGACGACATCTACGTGAGGGTTGTGCTTCTGAAGCGGCCGGAACTCCTGAACAAGTTTGTGCCGTTGACGGACACATACCAGGAGGAACATATCAGCATCGCGATGCGCCCCGGAGACGCCGAACTGTGGTTGTACCTGAACTTCTTTGTGAAAGAACTGCGCCGCACAGGACGACTCCAGAAAATCTCCAAAAAATACTTCGAATCCACGGCTTGGTTCCGTTGAAGACACAGACAGCGACCGCATTCTTCGTTCTGTCTCTTCTTGCCGGTGGGGGTAGTCTCAGCGCACAGGAAGCCACGCCGACGCCGCTTGAACGATTCACCTTTCGAGGCGACATGTTGGCGCGCGGTTTCTACTTGGAACGTGACCTGCCGCTGAAATCCGTTTCTCTCAACACAACAACAAAGACCAGCGAGATCCAGGATCTCTATTCCATGCGTTATCGTCTGGACTTGGCGTTCCGCCCGTCACAGAATGTCGATGTTCAGTATGGATTGCAGGTGGGCGAGCTGACGTTTGGCCGCGATACCCCATCCTCAACGGGACACGGGAGCGGCGGCCTGGGTTCCGGTTCCACGAATGTGGAAACTCGCGAGCTGATCATGAAGATCCGGAATAATCCCGAGACAACGTCGGTTTCGTTTGGGATTCTCAACTTTGATACGCCGCGCGGTCTGGTGCTGGCTTCGTCCGGCGGCGGCGCGCGTTTGTTTTTTGATCTGCCGAGTCTTGCGTCTTCCGTGGATGTCTACTACATCCGCGCGTTGGACAATTCCGTGATCGACGGGGACTCCAACGGATTTTCCGATAAGAACTTCTCCAACGTGAACCTGGGCCTTGCGCGATATCGATTCACCGGCATCAAAAACCTCCGGTCTGAGGCCTACATGATCTACCGCCAGGACGACGACGCGCAGAGCGCGCTGGACGGGGGAGAGACATCACGGATGTATTGGGGCGGTCTGTTTGCCCAATACAAAAAGGGCGCGTATGGCCTTCTGTTTCATGCTGTGGGCAACTGGGGACAGTTCCATCGACCCGATACCGTAAGCCCGTACCTCCGCAAGCGGTACGAAGTGAAAGCGGGAGCAGGCCAGCTGGAGTTGTCAGCCGCCCCGTGGGATGAATTGCAGGTAACGCTGGTGGCGGCGGGCGCCAGCGGCCGCCTGGGGATTGAGCCAAACGGTCGTTCTGTTGATTTCAGACAGGATCAGTTTCGCACCGTTTCCGGCCAGTTTCAGCTTACGGACATCGTTATGGATTCGTCCGGTGGATATACAGTCTTTGCGGCGGGGAAGTTGACCGGCGTCGTCGCGGAAGG
>JACPZR010000202.1 GCA_016195395.1 Spirochaetia bacterium | reverse complement strand
GTACGCGCGAGGTACTTGGCGATCCCGCGATCAACATCGACGTCGAGAGCGGGCTGGATGTTGTCGTCGATGCGGACCTCTTCAGCCAGGTGAATCACGCGCAAAATCGCAAGCTGGTTTCTACCGTGATGGAGATGGCATCGATCGATCGCGGCATGCGTGTGCTGGACGTTTTTTGCGGCGCGGGAAGAAATGTCGTCTCAAAGCGAGAGTCAGTTCGTGAGTCTCCGGATCAACTACCGTGCATCTCCCGCTGTCATCGATGCCTGCAATGCTCTATTTTCTTCTGACCCGTGGTTTGGCACAGGCGGACGCATAACGTTTTCAAATACGGAAAGCGCGCCGGCACGTCTCACAAAATTCCGGCTTGAGAAAGACCCAACCGGCACCCGGGCCTGTGTTGCCGTGAAAGCTTCCGTCGAGACGCCGCGCATGGCTAAGCGGGCCTTTCAGCTTTTCATGGCAGAGGAGATCCAGACGCTTCTATCCGGAATGGAAATTGGAGAGGGTCAGAAAGCATCCCGTCTGTTGAACGCGGGGGACATTGCGGTGCTTGTGCGGAATCGGACGGACGGCGAATTCGTGGAGAAGGTTCTTGAGGCGTCGAACATTCCCTGCTCCTTCTATAAAAAGTCGGACTTGTTTGGCTCACGCGAATCGCACCAACTGCTTCTGCTCCTCTCGTGGGTGGCGGATCCGGGCAATCCATGGAAAATGCGCAAGGCTCTCCTGACGGATTTCTTCCGATTTTCACTGAATCAGGTGGAAGACAGTTCCCCGGGCGAGGATGTCCGCACTCTCCTGTTTCATTGGGCCGATCTCGCGTCACGCCGCGCGTGGCCGGCCTTCTTCCGATCGATTGTGGAGGATTCCGCGTTTCTCCTGGGCTTTGCGGATTCTTTGTTTGGAATAGACGGGGAGCGCGCCGCGCTTGAGCAGATTATCGAAACACTGACCACGGAGGCGCTGACCCGTCGCCTTGATTTGTCCGGTGTTCTTGACGCGCTGGTGCGACTGTCTGCCGGTCAGGGCGCAGCGGAAGGCGAGGATCTTCGCCGGCAGGAGACTGAGGAACATCGGGTGCAGATCATGACAATCCACGCGGCCAAAGGTCTTGAGTTCCCGGTCGTCTTTGTTGCGGGCGGCCTCACCAAACTCATGCCCCACATGCTCTCCTACTTTGAATACTATGAGGAGACGGACGGCCGCGCACAGCGTGTGTTCGATCTTCGGAAACGGAACAAAGCCATCGAGGCGCTGCATCTTGCCAATGAAGTCGAGGAGGACAAACGTCTCTATTACGTTGCGTTCACCCGGGCTGCGCTCAAGTTATATGTTCCAATTTTCCAATATGCAAAAAGCGGCACGTATCTGGGACCGGGGTCTCGCTTCATCCGCGAAGCAGTGGAGGCGGCCCAGACGTCCGGCGCCATCACTGTTTTGAATGTCGACGAAGCCGGGCGGGAAGTGGCGTCGGGCGCGCGCAGTGATTCCTCCGTTCCAACGGCGCGGCGTTCAGAACCTCCCAAGAGAGAGGGCGATGTTGTGTCGATACGCCCCGGCGCGGACATTCCCTCCGTCAGTCATCGGATGGTTCATGTGCGGTCCTACTCGTCGATTGCGCGGGCCATGGATGTGGTTTCTAATGCGACAGACTCTGCGGGCGCGCATGAGGGCAGGGACTTGGACGGATCCGCCGCAGTCGAAGATGCAGATGACACGGATTCGATCGACAGCATCTTCCGTGGAGCCGCAGCGGGGAATCTCTTTCACGCAGTCCTTGAGAACGTTGATTTTACCGAGTTCAGAGAATCCGGGAAGCTCCCGGGGCTGGCCCGGAGCCTTCACAGTACGCGCATATTAAATGAGGCGCTGGATCTCTACGGGATCACTCCGGAGGACGCGCGCTACAAAGCGGCAAGACAGGGGGCCTTTGACGTTGTGGACCGCACGCTCAATACTCCTCTGGCCCTTGCGGACGGCCTCTGCCTCTCGCAGTTGGAGGAGAAGGACCGCATTCATGAATTGGAGTTCTTCCTGAAAACGGACGTCATGCACGG
>JACPZR010000198.1 GCA_016195395.1 Spirochaetia bacterium | reverse complement strand
GTCGGACCATGCCTTCATCGTCAACGCGCGCATCTCCGATCTTTGTGATAACGTCCCACTGTCTGACAGGATACGACGGATCCTTTTCCGCCGGCTTATGAACGATGATTCCCTCAAGACCGCGCTCCAGTTTCAAGAAGGCGCGCATGGCCGGGTTCTCCAGGCTTTGCAGCTCCTCATACATAGCGGGTTTTCCGTCATACGTTCCGTCCGCGATATCCTGCAAGAAGAGTTCTACCTCTTCGCATGGGATGATGTAACCGATGTTATTGGCGCCGCCCAGAATGGAAAAGGCGATTCCTACCATGGCTCCGCCGGCAACCACGGGGCCGCCGCTGTTTCCGGGGTTGATCGCAGCATCGATCTGGATGCGAAGCCCTGACGTTGTGTAGTTGTACGGCGTAAATTCAATCCGCGAAACAATTCCCTTTGTGATGGAAAGCGACGCTCCGCCGGTGGGGAAACCATAGACGAGCACGGAATCCCTGATGGCCGGAAGTGTCTGCGCGCGCGGGAGAGCCGGGTGCGCTTCAAAGAAAGCCATGTCATCGAGCTTGAGGACAGCGAGGTCGATTCCAGGAGCGATGAACTCCACGGTGGCCGCCACTTTATCGCCGGCTTCGTTGGCCTGAATCTGAACCTGGCTTGCGGCGAGCACAACGTGGGCATTGGTAAGAATGCGTTTCCCTTCAATCACAACGCCTGATCCGGTTACTTCCGCCGGCGCGTACTTCATCCAAGGGCGATTGGGGTCCGGACGGGAGATGGTAGCAAATACTTTGACGACGCTTTTCTCCACGCCGTCCGAGGCGGAATCCCGCTGTTCGGCACGACCGGCAGGAGGGGCGCCCACCATCGCTAGAGCGGTGAGGATGAAGACAGCCGCGGTTTTGCGGGCATTTTTCTGTGTCATAGGTTTTGCTTTCATGGTGATCCTGTATAAGACGTTCCCAATCCCATAGTTTGTTCTATAATAATGGATTCAAAACCGCGCGGCATCAGGTGGCTGTGACGCCGCCGTCCACAACCAGGCACTGCCCTGTCATATACCGGGATACGTCGTGGGCCAGAAAGAGGGTGGGACCCACCATGTCGTCCACAGTCCCCAGTCGCTTCATGGGAATGACCCGACGATAGTAATCCATGATCTCCGGCTTTTCTTTGATCATCTCCGTCATATCCGTGTCAATGAATCCGGGACAGAGCGCGTTGATGCGAAACGCTGACCCCGCCCACTCCACCGCAAGAGCGCGCGTCATCTGGATCACCGCTCCCTTGGTTCCGCAGTAGACGGCTGCCAGCGGAAAACCCACCTGGCCAAGGATCGACGAGACGTTGACCACAGTCCCGCCATGCTTCTTCTGCGCCTTGTAGTATGCCTGACAGGATTTGAACACACCTTTGAAGTTCACGGAGATCATTCGCTCCATGTCCGCGTCTTTTATGGAAGAAGCGGGTGTGTTGGTGGCAATCCCTGCATTGTTTACGAGGACATCCAGCTTGCCATGCTTTGCCACGATTTCTTTGATCACAGTCTCCATGGCGCCGCTTTCAGCAACGTCCGCGGCGCGGCCCTCAATCTTCTCTGACGCCATCCATTCGACGGACTCCGGCTTTGTTCCTGTGCCGTAGACCACGGCGCCTGCATTGCGGAAACCAAAGGCTAGCGCGCGGCCGATTCCGCGGCTGGCTCCCGTTACGAGTACTGTCTTTCCTGAAAAATCGAGTTTCACTGTGCACTCTCCCTAAAATTTTGACATAAGCAGCCGTGCAGTATTTTCTCTTACTGTTTCTCTTCTTTGTGGGGCACGGGGCGGCCTTCTCCAGCATGAGTCCGCTCATCCTGGGGCAGTTTGGCGAAAACTCCCACCTGATCTTTTTTGCCGGACAACTTGCTTTTCCCTTTGGCTACTTTGGCGCGGGCATCCTGTCCGACCGTCTGCGACGCGTCAAGAGTCTGCTGTGCATTTCACTGGCGCTTCATGCCCTTGCGCAACACATGCTCTTTTCCGCGACCGCCGTGCCGGAAGCAATGGTTTTTTCAGGCCTCCATAGGTTCTTCGTGGGCGTCAATACGCAGCTGACCATGATCGCCGCATTAGAAGGCCGCGGGACCGGCGGTTTTGCCCGTGTTCGGACAGGGGGCACCGCCGGGTTCTTTCTGGTCCACGGAGCGCTCTTTATCCTGCAGGGGATCTTTGAGAACGCAGCCCGGTCGCACGGACAGCTCTTTGGAAGTCTGGCAGCGCAGCGGTTTGCAGGAGAGAGATGGGCGCCGTCTTTCTCTTGATCACGATTCTGCCCGCGCTGAAAATCCCGGAACAGTTCGCTCTTCTATATATCCCTCGGCGCGGGTGTTCTGCGATTTTCCTGGCTCAGCTTGGAAATCGTCGGTCTTTTCCCTATCCCCCCGCTCTTCTCTCAGTTGCTGCACGGCATTCACTACACGGGATTCTTCATGGGAGCAGTCTACCGCCTTCGATCGATTTTTCCCGATCATCTCTATGGAACCGGGAACGGCTCGTATATGGTCCTCACCGCGTCGCTCGGCGGGATGTCCGGGAATCTCTTCTTTGGGTGGCTCCTCTTTGCCCAGGGAATCCATGTCTATGAAGCCCTTGGGCCGTCCAACTACCTGCCTCTCTTTGTCAGCGCAGCCGTCATTCACGTTGCCATTGCTCTTGGGTTTGTCCTGCTTCCGGGAAAGAGGGCGGCGGCGCTGAAAGCAGTTCACGCGCAGGAATCCGGCTAAAATTCGGTTTACAGTGGGCTGATTCTCAGCCATAGGTGCGCTGTGTGGTCCGATCCGCGGTTTCGTCGTCCGGTCATCGCACTATGCGTGCTGGCCCTGGGTTTAACCGCCGCGTATCAGTTTTTTTTCTACGCACCGCGCGTTGAGCGCTTCATCCTCGCGACGGTGGCGGCTAACAGCAAAGCACGCCTGAAATTTAAACTGGAGAGAGCCAGCCTCCTCTTTGGTTTTCACTTCAAAGACGTGGACCTGGCCGCAGAGGATGGCAGTCCCATTTTTCGCGCGCCTGACGTGCGGATTGCCATCGCGCTGCCTTCCTTGTTTGTAGGGCACATCGGCATCAGGGAATTTGCAGTGATACAGCCGGAGGTGTTCCTGACTCAGGTGGACGGCCGGTGGAACTACGAGGCGCTCCTGCCCCCTGCGGGCCCGGCAGCGCCGGAGGAACCCAAAAGTAACGCTCCGCCACTCAAGTCGATCTCCACATATCTGCCCGTCAAACTCTACGCCAATATACAAATAAAGAATCTAAACCTTCTATATTCTACAACTAATCGCGGTGTCACTCAAACCGCTTCCGTGAAGAACTTCAGTCTGACGCTTGCCACGATAACGCGCACGTTCAGGGAAATCCCGCTGGACCTGGGAGCGCTGGACCTTTTTGACACTTTGATCTTCAGCCTCAATCCTGACGGGCCTCTGGAAATCAACGTTGCGGGGAATCCAACGCTGCAGGGCCCGCTGGTTCTGTCCTGGTTTCTCTACAGGGAGAGCGGCGCCGCCCAGACGGAATTTGCGTCCCGCATGGCGCTCGACACCTCAAAACTCGTGGGCGGAAGAGCGGGCGGCATCACCCTGCCCCTGGGCATTCACCTCCAATACAACATGGCTTACGACGCGGCCAAGGACATTGTGCGGATCCGGAACGTGGACATAGGACAATACGGCGTGTCGTGGATTCGAATGCAGGCGGAAGTTCATCACGCCTCTCTTCCGGGCCGAAGTCTGGACCTCCGCATCACGCAGTCGCGGATGGACCTCGCGGCCTTGGGACGCATGATGAGCACGGTCTTCCCCTCTCCTCTGGGTCTCGACGGCGAGCTGGTGCTGGCCCCTCTCTCCATCAAAGGGGACTTGGCCCGCCTTTCCGTCAGCGGCGACATCAAAGCCAGCCGGCTCGTCTATAGAACAGCCACCCAGTCGCACGCGCTCACGGACTTCCGGCTGAAACTGGACGGAAGCATGGATATGTACGCCATGCTTCCCTTTTTGGAACGCCCGCCCGGATACAAAGAAGAGACGCTCGCGTTCGGCGTCCTTCACGACCTGCGGATTCCGGATATGTTCGCCATCTACAACGGGTCCACTCTCCGCGCAAAAGTGGACATCACTCCCGGGAAAGGGATTCTCGCGGACATGGATTTGACCAACCTCGTCATCGATCAATTCACAGGCCCCGGCTTCACAGGGGTTCTCGGGGCGCAGATACATACGCAGTCCAGCGAAAACTTTCAAGTGATGAATATGACGGCGGATATGTCCATACGGAATATGCGTTATGCGATGAAGCGCTCCCGGTCCGCGCCCGTGCATATGACCATGAAGACCGACTCACTGATCACCCTGGCTAAGGGTGTCACGGAAATCAACACAAGGTCGTCCCACATTGAATTGAACACGCTCGCCGGCGAAAACGCGCTTTCTACGGACATCACCGGGATCATGGCATTCGGCGGTTTTCAACGTTATGACTTGAATTTTGCGACGTTCCGCATGAACTACGAGCGCCTGCACCCCACACTGCCGGGGGATCTTCAGTATACGATGGCGGGGTATCGGCCGTACCTTTCGCAGGGATTCGAAATGACAGGGCCCATGAAGTACTCCCTTGCAGGCGACCAGCAGGAAATCCGGAGCGTTCTCAAGCTCCGGCTGCCATTCATGGGAATTGAAGATTTGGTGCTCACAATGGACATGGACCTAAACAAGTCGTCCATGGTTTTCCACCGGGTGCTGATCAATGCTCTGCGTGGAACGTTGACCGGCTCCGTGACGGGTAAGATGGTGCGCAAAGGGGATGCCTGGGACCCGGACATGGATGTGAAACTCGCCATGGCGCAGAAGGACATGCTCCGGGTACATTCCAGCATGTCCATGCAGGGCGTCATGGATCTCAACCTTGCGGTGCGACCGGATGTTGTGAACGGCCGCATCTTCATGAAAGACGTGAACATGGAGCTGACGTCGGGGGATTGCACAAAGAAACCCAGCCCGGCGTGTAAATCCACGCGCATTGAACAGATGAATCTCGATCTGCCGATTCAGCACGACATGCACTTGAAAGATCCGCTGCGCATCACAGAACAGCCCATTGACGAATTTGCGGACGCCGTGGGAAAAGCAAACCTCACGATTCGCTTCATTGCCGCAAGCCACAACCCCCGCGGTGAGTTCGACCCTGACGCGTATTTCTATGTGGGAGCGCTGCCGGGAAATATCCCGCCTGGCCTTGCGGCCCGGCTCCTGTATCGGAAGAATGTGTTCCACATTACCTGGATCAAGATGACGTCGTACAAGATTCAGAAGAATGAGAAGGGCGCCATTTCGATCGCAAGGGACAGCACAATCGACGGTCATAATATCTACTTCAATGTCGCGGATCTCGATACAAGAAAGATGGAATATGCCATGCGCCTCCAGATCAAGAACATGGATCTGGAACCCTACATCCCGGGCGCTAAGAAGGGATTCGACGGCATCATCAGCGCGGACCTGGACGTGACGGGACGCGACCTCACGGACCCCGTATATAACACGAATGCGCGCCTGGCTGTGCACCGAATCAGCCCTGAGTTCAGCGGGTTTGCGGTGCGGATCTTGACACCGGAGTTTGTGGCGGGCCGGGTG
>JACPZR010000197.1 GCA_016195395.1 Spirochaetia bacterium | reverse complement strand
TCAGGTTCTGAATGTGGTGCGATACGCGCGAAAGCCAGAAATACAAAAGCCCGGCGCCCACTGCCCAGGACACAAGAGCAAACGCATGTCCGCGGAGATATTCTCCGCTGATCACGAAGGCCAGCGCAAAGAAGACCACAAAGAAGACCGCGTGCAGAAGCGTCCAAAATCGTACTCTGGCAATTCCAATCAGCGGCAGACCGTAGCTGGTCACAAACACCGCAAAGACGGGAAAGTATTCGGGAACGGCAGATGCATAGTAGGCGTAGAACGCCGCGTTAGGAATCCCGAACAAAAGCGTCCGCGACGAGTATTTTGAAAACGTCCATGCGCCGATCCCCAGCTGGTGGTTGCAGTAGATCATCACAGCGAGACAGTACAGGATGTAGGCCGGAATCAGAAGGAGAGAGGGAACATGTGGAGAACCAAAGACAGAGGCCAAAAGAGCAAACGATGTTACGGCAAGAATCCCCTGAGAAAACGCGATCGACCCGCGGCTTTTGGCTGACTTGATGACCTTCCGTAATCCCGCGCGCAGGCCCGGACGGGCGTCTGCGGTTCTTTGTTTCGTAGGCGCGCCCATGATCCAGATGGGCCTTGTTCTATCAGCCGCCGTCTGTTCGTCGCGTCAAATTCGGGGTGCACAGAGCCCCCACGCCTTGCGCCCTCAAAAAAAGGCCGGGCTGCCCAACGCTCCTACTTCGCAGGGTGCAGGAAACTCAGGTGATGCGCCGAGTGCCGGAGGTGGAGGAGCTTCCACTGGGCATTCGTAAGGTTCCCGTACAACGCAGACGGGTGCATCAGCGCGGGGTTGTTGTCGAGCCGGTCCAGAAGCGCGAGAATGTCGGCCACAGCTTGTTTGTCATCCGTGTCCGCCGGGAAAACCGACGTGGGAATAGTTGCGCCACCCGGTTTGGATTTTGCGCCGGCCAGCGCCTTCTTTAGAAGTAGCTTGCCCAGAGTGGCGCGGATGATCCAGGGAAGAAGGCGCGGGAATCCGTCCAGCGATCCTTTGTAATAGTATCCAAGATGCCGGCACACCTGGCCAAGACTCCACGACCCGCCTTTCGCATATCCCTTTTTGGACAAAGCCTCGATTTCCCCGGCAATATCCTTGTAGGTCTTGAATTGTATCTCGCGCTGCGCCATTTCGACAAAATTTTTGTTGGGTGAGTCTGTTACCAGCGGAAATTACCTTTGTATCAGCCGAATCGACGCAGCCTTTGGATTCATGTTTCATGGGCGCGCTTGGTGAATTTTGGTTCCAGCGCTGCCAGAGTCTCCTTAATCCCTGTGTATTCCAACTCCGACATGGGAAGCATGGCCGCACCAAAGAATCCTTGTCGACGCATGTCGATCGACTTGTTGCTCACGTGCCCTCTCACTGTATCCCAGAACGGATGCGCAAATGCATCCACCGCTTCGGTGAGAACGCCTTCATGCGTACAGAATGCAGCACATGAAACCACGGGCGGGCCGTCGAAATAACTGATCCCGGTCCCAAGCGTCACCGGCATGAGCGGCATCTGGTGAGAGCCGCGCATGCACCCCGCAACATAGTGGCCGATCGCATAGGGAGACAGGATCTCTCCCGTGGCCGGAAAATTCATTTGAGCCCGCACGAGCATCACCGGGTCGTCTTTGCCTGTGTACTTGCCGGCGATATTGTGAAGACGCGACGTTGCCACAATGGCCGCCTGCTCACCTGACGCGCGGGACCAGATAGATTCCACCACATAACGTTCAGGATCGCGCAGGAGCGCAGCAATCGCATATAAATCTTCCGGCGCGGACAATTCAATTACCCTGTCCGCGTCCGTACAGTTCACATCCATGATCACAAAACGGAAGCCCTTCGCCATCTTTGGCGCAAGGATCAAGCCTGCCGTATTCATCGGGTCAACAAACGCCAGGTAGAGAGGAAGATTGTAAGCGCCGGGATCGGTCTTGTCCGCCGCGAAAAAGAGAAAGGGCTCGTTGGGGCGTTCGTCGATTTCCATCTCGCAGACGGCAGGCCCCATTCCACGGACGTTACCCGAGAAGGCCTCTTTCAAAATATCCTGTCCCGCGCCGTACAAGCCCTGCTTCTTTGCGGTTGCTGTGCCTTCCTTGAACGCTTCCCACGCGATCGAATGGATGTCGGGCGCTCCGGGCCCCTTGGTGTGAGTCATGAGGATCGCAATGTCGTCCCCCGTGTGAGAGACGTATGAGTCAATGATGGTCCGACCCATATTCTCGCGGACACAACCTGCCACGGTCTCAATCAGCCGCTTTGATGGAGTAATGTGTCCGCCCACTGAACCGATGTCCGCTTTGATGACACTGATCGTGAGGCGCATGAGAGCCCTCCAAAACAACAGCGTGCGCCTACGCGCCCCCTCACTCCATGACAGCGCTCATGCGATTCTGGTGACTTTTCTCACACGCCCCTATAAGGGCTCCATTGGCCCAACGTCGCGCGCGCGCACATCTGTTTGTGTGCGCGCGCACGAAAGAAATTAAAAACTGGTTGTGTCGTCCCGCAGGCGGGTCCACGCTTTGGACAGAGGTGCGCCATGAAAAACCGCGTCCACGTTTTCAACTGGTCTCTCTTTGACTTTGCCAACTCGATCTATGCCACCATCATTGCTTCCCTTGTATTTCCGGTGTATTTCAAGACCGTCGTCTGCGACGACAAACCCATCGGCGATTTTTACCTGTCTGTGGGCATCGACGTGGCGATGATTTCGTCCGCCATTCTCAATCCCATCTGCGGGGCCATGTCGGATCACTCTTCGAGCAAGAAGAAGTTCCTCTTCGGATTTACGGCTCTCTCCGTTCTCTTTTCAGCGCTGCTGTATTTCACGGGGTCAGGGACCATCTTCATTGCCGTGGCCTTCTTTGCGCTCTCCAATGTGGGCTTCCAAACCGGCATGACTTTCTACGACGCCTTCATTCCGGAAATGGTGGATGAGAAAGATTACAATAGGGTCTCGGGAATTGGATACGGCGTGGGATATCTGGGGTCGATCGCAGCATTGGGGCTGACGATGGCCCTCAAGTCGAACCCGCCGCTCCTATTTGTGGCGTGTGCCGGAGGATTTGCACTCTTCTCTGTC
>JACPZR010000081.1 GCA_016195395.1 Spirochaetia bacterium | reverse complement strand
GCCGCCACGTGGCGCATCTGTGAGATCATCACGGCGGCTTCCTCTGCGGACATTTTGGAAATCTCCTGCTTTGCAGCGGTTACATCCGCTTTCAGGAGCGCTTCCGCTTTGGACAGGTCAGGCTTGTCTTGGGCCAGTACCGACGATGCAGCGAATGCCAAGCAGAGAATCGCGGGGATATACAGGTTTGTTTTCATGATGCCTCCAGTCGTCCGGCTGCGCGGCGGATCAGTTCCGCTCGAAGAGACCATCGAAGTAAAAAGAGAAAAAGGAGATGATAACCAAGCACGCTGTACCAGAAAGTTCTGCGAATTTCAGGAGCCATGGTTCCCATCACAGATGTGGGATGCGTGTCCGGCGTGACAACCCGGATCGCAAGCCACGTAGCTACGGCAGACAATGCTGATACGACGGCCATGACGGCCGCATAACGTGTGCGGGCGGTTTCGTCGTCTGTCAGATTGCGGATGAGAAAATAACCGCCCAAACAGAGTACCAGCACGAAGAAGCTCATGAGCCGCGGGTCCTTCCCGTTCCAGTACGTCCCCCATTCGGTGGCTGCCCAAAGAGGACCGGAAATCACAACGCCCAGCGCAAACAGAAGGGCAATCCTTGCGTTCACCAACGACCAGACGTCAAACATCTCGCGTCGGGTGATGAGAAAAGCGATGCCGCATAACGCGGATACAAGAGGCGCGTAGAGAGCCACCCATGCCACGGGAACATGTATGTAGAAAATGCGGTGGGCCTGCCCCTGCGAAACGATCACAGGGGGGTAGATCAGCGCAAGAATCGTGACCGCCGGGACAGCGAGCGCCGGCACGATCATGATCAGATCCAGTACGCGACCGCCGCGGATTTTTTCCATAATAGCGTCAATTGTAAGCCTCATGTTACCTGCTGATCTTAGGGTACAGAACAGACCCTACGCCTCCGTAAATGATTCCGAGGATCCAAAGGGCGGCCCACCGTGTATCCGGCAGGCTCTCCAAATGGTTCATGCTGTCTGAAGCAAAAATAAATACCGGCACGGACGCTGGAAGCAAAAGAAGCGGAAGCAGGCTCTCCTTCAACCGGTTTTTGTCAGACGCACAGGATAGGAGCGTGCCCAAGCTCGAAAGCGACGTGGCCGTCGCGGCCATGCAAAGCGCTTCCTGTGTCATTTCCAGCGGGGTGCCCACCCGGCCCTCGAAGATCAGGTGAAAACCCGGAACAAAGAAGACAGTCGCAAACAGCTGGGCGGTCCAAACGGCGAGCGCCTTCCCCACAAAATAGCCCGACATGTCTGCTGGAGACATGGATACCAAGGTGTCCGCAGACCCCTCGCGTTCGCGCGCACGATTGCGGGCCGGTGTGATATACGAAACAAAGAAGAGGAGAGCCAACGCAATGCCGCGCCCCACGGCCGGCGTCCGTACCCCCGCTGAAGAGAAGGCGTAAAAATAGATCACACCACTGACCAGGGCCAGAATGAGCACGGACAGAATGCCCGCAGGGTTACGCCACTCCAGCTTGGTGTCTTTGCCGTAGGAGAATAGTAGGCTGGAAAAGAAGCCCGGCACCTGAACCGAGTCGTCATTGGCCGGAACGCAGTCCATCCGAAAATCCACCCCATCGCACCTTGTCTCCAAGGCGACCACGGATGGCGTCCGCTGCCTTTTCAGCCGACTCGCGCCGGTTTTCGCCGGGCTTCTCAAACGTGAATTCCCCTTGTTCCCCAGTAACAGCTTCCTTTTCGAGATTCGCGAGACCTACACCCACGAGTCGGACAGAGCGGTCTTGGCGGTCAAAGCCGCGCCAAATCTTGATGGCTTCGTTTCGGATATCGTGACTTGCGGCTATGGTTTGGGGGAGGGACCGCCGGCGGGTAAACGTATCAAACGGAGTCAACCTCACCTTCAGAACGACAGTTCGTCCGCGCAAAGCCTCTGCCCGCAGCCGGCCGCCGAGCGTTTCCGCGAGTCGCCCCAGGGTTGCTTCGATCACGTTCGCATCGTCGACATCGCGTTCAAAGGTGGTTTCCTCACTGATGGATTTTCTCTCCCAGCCCGGACTGACATCGCGGTCGTCCACACCGTTGGCCAGGTCGCGAACATGGTCAGCGCGGGATCCCAGGATTCGCGCAAGAAGCCCAGCATCAGCACGCGACACATCCCCAATTGTCTGGAATCCACGTGTACGCAGAAGCGAAGCCGTCTTGGGTCCCACACCCCACAGGCGCTCCAACGGTAGCCCGTGCAGAAACGCCGCCTCCCGTCCGGGCTCACAGAGCACAAGTCCGTCCGGCTTACGCAAATCCGACGCAACTTTGGCGATGTATTTGTTGGGCGCAAGACCCACGCTGGCCGTGAGATCCGTTCTACGCTTGATCTCGTCTTTGATGGCCTGTCCAATGATCAGGGGTTTACCGAGGAGCGCCTCGGTACCGGTCAGATCCAGAAATGCCTCGTCAATACTCAAGGGCTCCACTAAGGGAGAGAACTCCCGCAACACCGCAAACACTTGCGACGAAGCTTCCGCATAACGTTCCATCCGAGGAGGCACATAGATTCCCTGGGGACAACGGGCGTAGGCTTGTGAAATGGGCATGGCTGACTTCACGCCGAATTTGCGCGCTTCGTAACTTGCAGTGGAGACCACGCCGCGGCCGCGGCCTTGTTTGGGGTCCGCTCCGATGATAACCGGCTTGCCCCTGTACTCGGGGTTGTCCCGCTGCTCAACGGCGGCGTAGAAGGCATCCATATCCACATGCGCAATCACCCGCTGCGGTCGCGAGTCAGTGCCGACGGCCGTCATTGACTCTCCCCAAAAAGACTCATCTGGCTCGTTGGCCGCGCAGGACGAATGGGAGGAATGAATGCTGAAGTGTCGAGAACGCGCCGCGGGTTGTCGAGTCCATAGCGGCGTGCAGCATTACGAAAGCGGGCGTTCAGAAGCTGTGCCGTCTTTCCTGTACCCCGCATCCGCGAGGTGAACCGGCTGTCCGTCATGTTTCCGTCCCGCATCTGCTCGATCTGGTGCTTGGTGCGCGCGCTCTTCTCCGGGTACTCTTGGTCCAGCCACTCGGTAAACAAAGGCGACACTTCATGCGGGAGCCTGAGAACGATGTAGCCCGCAGTTTGTGCGCCTGCGCTGGACGCCGCCGCCAAGATGCGCTCCATTTCATGGTCGTTCAAGCCAGGGATCACCGGCGCAACCATCACAGAGACGGGAATCCCCGCCTGCGCCAGCTTCTCAATCGTTTGGAGCCTGAGTTTGGGTGACGCCGCTCTGGGCTCCATCTTGGAAGCAAGCGTATGATCAAGCGTAGTGACGGACACCGCCGTTGCTGCCAAGGAGCGCGACGCCAAGTCTGTGAGGACGTCAATGTCACGCGCGATCAGGCCCGATTTTGTGATGATCGTCAGTGGATGGTTATGCGCATTCAGAAATTCAAGAATTGAACGCGTTATGCGCGTCTTTCTTTCCAGTGGCTGGTACACGTCCGTGTTCCCACCGATGGCCAGAGGTGAGCAGACATACGCGCGTTTCGACAATTCTCGCGTGAGACACTCCACGGCATTCGCCTTGTAAAATATCTGCGTCTCGAAATCAATCCCCGGCGACAAATCCACGAACGAATGCGCGGGACGCGCGTAGCAATAGACGCAACCGTGCTCACACCCACGGTACGGATTGAGCGACTGATCAAAGGGCACGTCCGGCGACGTGTTCCGCATGATGATGCTGCGGGCCTTCTCTTCGCGCGCCACCGTGGCCGGCGAGATCGGGGCAGAGAATTCGTCCTCAATGGGGCTCGGGAGCGTGGTCCTCGCCGCAGCCGCAGCCGTCGGAGCCTCGGTGACGGGCTCGACAACGCGCTCTATGGATTCAAAGCGCCCCTGAAACCGACGCGTGATTCCCCGACCGCGCAACATTAGGTTGGGTCTAGAGGCCGTCGTCCGTTATGCAATCATTTTTTAAGCGATCAGCCTGGGGGCCAGCTCATGGTTCGTCCAGCCAGAACGTGGACGTGCAGGTGGAAGACGGTCTGCCCGGCGTCGGCGCCACTATTGATGACGAGTCGGAATCCGTCCTGTACGCCCATTTCCTTTGCGAGCCGTTTGGCCACCAGAAGCAAATGTCCCAAGAGCGACTGGTCGCTTGGCGTCGCCTCGCTCAGCTTCGTGATCACCTTGCGGGGAACCACGAGAAAATGCACCGGCGCCTGCGGATTAATGTCGCGGAAGGCAATGCACTGCGTGTCCTCGTAGATCTTGTCCGCGGGAATCTTGCCCTCGATAATCTTTGTGAATAACGTTTCCTCTCCCACACTCGTCTCCTTGCGCCCACGGTTGGCGCATTAATGCTCCGTGAAATCCCGAAGGGCCGCGCCGGTCATCGGCACAAACCTCACAGGAATAATGTTACGCTGCTCAAGCCCGCGTTCGGTCTTCTTTATTACGATCAGATTCTGGGCTTGAACGCCTACTGGAATCACAAGGCGTCCGCCCACGGCCAATTGTTCAATCAGCGCGGGAGGCACGTGGTCCGGGGCCGCCGTGACGATGATGGCTTTGAAAGGCGCGTGCTCCCGCCAGCCCACGTACCCGTCGCCGCTCTTAAGGTTTACGCTGTATCCCAACTCCTCAAGCGTGCGTCTGGCGATGTCAACCAGCGCTGGAACGATCTCGATCGAATACACTTGGTCCGTGATCTCAGCAAGTACGGCCGCTTGGTAACCGCAGCCAGTCCCCACTTCGAGCACCTTGTCGCCGCGTTGCACTCCGGACAGTTCTGTCATCAAGGCGACAATGTACGGCTGCGAGATCGTTTGACTGTGGCCAATGGGAAGGGGGTTGTCGTCGTAAGCCTCTGCTTGGTATTCGGGCGGGACAAAGCGATGTCTGGGTACCGCGGACATGGCGCGCAACACTTCGGGGTCCGCCACACCGCGGGTTTCGAGCTGGGTTTTCACCATCGCTATGCGTTCGGCTTCCCTGCTAGACAAGACTTGCCCTCACAATTTTATCGCTTTGACACCGTCAGCATGGCCCGCGGGTGTGATCTTGGAAACGATGATGCGATTCTTACGACACTTTGCCATCCCCAACCTCACCGTCTATCTGATCGTCATTTCAGGGGTTGTCAGCTTCTATGCAATCCAGTTTCAGAGCGACCTGGGGACCTTGGGACCCCACGTTGTGGAGGGGCAATGGTGGCACCTCATTGCATTCCCTTTCAGAATCGCACAGAGTCCCCTTTGGATTTTCTTCTATATGTACGGGCTCTGGCTCTTTGGCGGCGGACTGGAGCAGGAGATGGGTTCAGAACGTTACACGGGGTTTATAGCCTTGGGTCTTTTCTGCGAGGTGGCGGGTGCGCTGTTGCTCCTGATCGTCCCAACCAATCCGCTGGCCTTGGATTCGATTCAGCCTCGATATCTCTACCTTTCCATTTTCTTGGCAGCCGCCATCGTAGCCCCCAACTTTGAAATACTCTTGTTCTTTATTCTTCCCGTGAAGATCAAATGGCCGGCTCTCATACTGGCGGGCTTGGTGGTGCAGTCAGCTGCGCAGGCCGCCGTGGTGACCAATTCACTCTGGCCATTTCTAGGGCCGCTGTTAGGCCTCGTGAACGTGCTGGTTTTCTTTGGGCCGGGCCTTGTGAGAAATGTTCTGGGCCCCAGTCACCGCAGAAAGTCGAATTTCCGGGCGGTGATTCAGGCGCCCGGCGCGCGCGCAGGGAACGCCATCCATCGATGCACCATCTGCGGGATCACGGAAAACGACGATCCGCACATGCAGTTCCGCTATTGCGTGGA
The DNA here is from genome assembly GCA_016195395.1 of Spirochaetia bacterium. The sequence continues at coordinate 14,138 of JACPZR010000081.1, read as the reverse complement.
CTGCGCGGACCATGAGTACTGCGAGAAGCACCTGGCCGAGCACCCGCATATCAAAACTTGACAATCGGGAGTGGGCGCGTCAGCGCGACTTGATGCCCATCAGGTCCAGTATCTTGTCCAGCTCGCTCAGTGTTTTGTAATGAAGTGTTATGGACCCGGCTCCGCCTTTCTTGTGGGCCACTTGAACGCGCGATGTGAAGCGCGCACGGATCTTGTCTTCCAGGTGCCGCACATTGGGATCTTTCTTGGTACCTGCGCTCTTGCCGGTGCCTCCATCTTGGAGGCGGGCTACTTCTTCTTCCACACGTCGGGCCGACCAACCTTCACGCGCGATCTTTCCCGCAATGGAGAGAACGGTCTTACGATCCCCAATACCCAACAACGGACGCGCCTGTCCCGCTGACAAAAGACCCCGCTCGATCAGGTCCTGCACTTCCGGTGGGAGCTTCAAGAGTCGGATTAGATTTGTGACGGTGGAGCGATCCTTTCCTACACGGTCAGCGAGATCGGACGGCTTCTGTCCTGTGAGGCCCATCCACTGTTCGTAAGCGCGCGCCTCCTCCATCGCCGTCAGCTCCTCGCGCTGCACGTTTTCCACGATGCCCATCTCGAGCGCCTGAATATCCGTGAGCTCCTTTACGATGGCGGGGATCTTTTTGAACCCGGCCATGCGGCAGGCGCGCCACCGACGCTCGCCGGAAACCAATTGGTACACGTTGCCTCGCCGACGGACGATGACCGGCTCAATCAGTCCAATCGTGTGCAATGTCTTTGCGAGTTCCTGAATCTCCGCGTCATCGAACCTTTTTCGCGGCTGGTCCGGACTGGCCTGTATCTCCCCGATAGGAATTTCCTGATACTCGGGGTGCGTTGAGAGTGCAGCTGCGCCCGGCAGAAGGTTTGAGAGTCCGCGACCTAGGCCGCTCTTTTTCTTATCCACGAGATGCTACCTCTTTTGCCAATGCTTCATATGCGTGGGCGCCAGTTGAATCGGGGGCGTAGTCGCAGATCACTTTGCCGAAGGACGGAGCCTCGGAGAGCTTCACGTTTCGTGGAATCACAGCGTGATAGACGCGGTCTTTGAAGTGCTCACGGACGTCTGCCACCACCTGTTGCGCGAGACTCGTGCGTTGATCAAACATTGTGAGAACAACTCCGTCCAAAGCGAGCGCAGGATTCACCGACTGCTGCACGAGGCTGATCACTTTCATCAACTGCGTGAGTCCTTCGAGCGCGTAATATTCCGTCTGCAGTGTAATCATCACCCCATCCGCCGCGGCCAGCGCGTTGAGCGTGAGAATCCCCAGGTTCGGAGGGCAGTCGATCAAGACGAAGTTGTAAACATTGCGGACCTGTTCGATGGCATCCCGCAGGCGGAACTCGCGACGCTCCATTTCCAACATGTCCACCTCGATGCCAGAGAGGTGCACGTTGGACGGAAGAATGGAAAGGTTGGGATTCGTGGTGCGCACCACCGCTTCGGATGCTGAAACCTCCCCCAGAAGGACTTGATAGATCGTGCGCGAGAGACCTGCTCCATCAATGCCCAGCCCGGACGTGGCATTTCCCTGCGGGTCGATATCGATGATGAGTACGTTATGTCCCATCCTACCAAGATACGCTGCAAGATTTACGGCGGTTGTGGTCTTGCCAACCCCGCCCTTCTGGTTTGAAATTGAAATTACTCTGCCCATTGCCTCATGTCACTTTGGATCCGATTCCAAGCCCGCGGAAATCCCGGGGCAGGGGTGCGTATCTTTTGAAAGTACTGAATTGAGCGGTTGCCCAGGAAGTCAAGCTCGGGCAGACGCACGGTTTCACGTGGAACAAAGCCCAGCTGATTCAAGTACTTTTCCTGGTCCGGGTACTCGCGCGCCGTGTCCCCAGTGGTAGCTCGCACCACCCATCCCTTGAGACGAACAATCCTCGTGATCAACTCGAGGAAGAATGGGTGGGGAATCAGTGCACGAACCGTGACTATGTCGTGAGGGGAACCCTTCAACTCCTCCGCGCGCGCGTAGGAAAATTCCACCCTGTCTCGGAATTCTTGCGGCATCCACTCTTCCAATAGAGAAAGCCGCCGGCGGGATGAGTCGATCAGCGTGACATGCGGTGCGGACTTCAGGCAGGCGAACACAAATCCGGGCAATCCCGGGCCCGATCCCACATCGGCCACACGCGTTTCACGTGAAACTTCCACCTTGCCCGAGACATAATATGCAATCACCGCACACTCATAGACGTGTCTGTCAGGGATCCTCTCCGCGTCGGCCTTGGAAAAAAATCCGCCGCGCTCGTTCTCACGCCCCAGAAACTCCCGGAACCCCGTCAACGCATCCCAGTCAAACGCCTCCCGTACTCCCGCGGGCACTTCCACCCCGCGCTCCGCCAGCTCTTCTAAAAGTCCGCTCATCTAATCCTCATCGTTTCCAGAATCAAACCGACAATCATCCCAGTATGAACCCCCGGTCACTCACTTTTGCATGTCTCACTCTGCTCGTCGGCCTATGTGCGCCCGGCGCGCTCATCGCCTTTTATCCAGCCCGCTGGAATCCAATGGATGAATATATCCTCCATCCACGCACCGGAGGACCCACGAAGCTTGTCGCTAAAGACGCAACGGGCAAAATCAAACAGACCGCGAGCTTCCAATACGATGGGAGTGGTCGTCTCACCTCCGAAAACTACAACGGCCCTGATGGTAAGTCGACAGGCTCCACTATGTACCGCTACGATGCGGGCGTCATTATAGAAGAGCTGCTGCGGGACGGCACCGGCGCCCTGCGCTCGCGTCGCGTCTTCGAGTACAAAGCCGGCGCGATGACAACCATGACGCTCTACGACGGCACAGGAAAACTGGAGTCAAAGCTTGAGTTCACGACAAAAGATGGACTTGTGATCGCCGGCAAGGAGACAGCGAGTCCGGACGCCGAGCGCTTTCAGATCGCTTATGAAAACAAACATCCGGTCAGCCTTGTCTTCTACGATCCGCAGGGCTCCATGCTTGCGCAGATCTCTTACACGTACGATGGATCCGGCAAGATCACAGAACGACTTCGCACAGCAGGGCCCGTGCGCAGCTTGTGCAAGTACGCCTATGATAAGCAGGGACGCATGATCTCTTACAGTTACTTTGACGCCGCCACTAATACGTGGGCGCTGGAGAAGACGCTCTTACTCGAGTACTGAGTCGGTCTTTCCGCTGCGTATGGCCGCATAGAGAAGGTCCACATCCGGTGGGTCCACGCCTGAAATCCGCGAGGCCGTATCTAAGTCTTCCGGCTGGATTCGCTTCAGCTTGTCGCGCGCCTCATACTTCAACCCCGTCACCGAGTCATAGTCGAACTCTTTGGGAATCCTCATCAGGCGGAAGCGCTCCCGCTGGCGGATCTTCTCGTGCTCGCGCCGGACGTAGCCTTCGTATTTCAATTCCAGTTCCAAGATCGCGCGCGTCTGGTCCGACAACGTTTCCAGCTCCTCCACCATGCCGATGCAATCCTCAATCTGTATTTCCGGCCGACGCAGAAACGCCGCGACGCTTTTGCCAAAGCCGGAGTCCGGCATGGGAATTCCGCGCCGCTCGAGCACAGCATCCAAGAGCGGGCCGGGCTTCAACCCAGTCGCATGGAATCGTCGTTTCACGTGGCTCACGCGTTCGTATCGGTCTTGCATTCTCTTGAAGTCGTCGTCGCTGACAAGGCCCAGCTCGCGCCCATATTTCATCAGCCGCTCGTCGGCATTGTCCTGCCGCAGAATCAACCGATGTTCGGCCCGACTTGTGAACATGCGGTATGGATCCTCGACGCCTTTCAGGACCAGATCATCCACCAACACTCCGATGTAGGCTTCACCACGTCCCAGAATCAGCGACTCTTCCCCGCGCGACGCGCGCAGAATATTCAACCCGGCCATCATGCCCTGCGCTGCCGCCTCTTCATAACCAGTTGTCCCGTTGATCTGCCCCGCAAAGTAGAGATGCTTGATCTTCTTTGTCTGTAGATCGTGCCCAAGCTCACGCGGGTCCACATAGTCGTACTCCACCGCATAGCCCGGGCGAATGATCTCAGCCTGCTCCATGCCGGCGCAGCTTCGGACCAAATCCCATTGCACATCTTCGGGGAGACTTGTGGACACGCCGTTCAGGTAGACTTCGCCCGTCTCCACACCTTCAGGTTCTACGAAAATGTGATGGCGCTCTTTGTCCGCGAATCGAACCACCTTGTCCTCAATGCTGGGACAGTAACGCGGACCCGTGCCTTGGATCTGTCCCGAGTACATGGGCGCGCGATGCAGATTGTCCAAGATGTGTTTATGCGTGTTTGCGTTCGTGTAGGTGATGTAACAGTCGATCTGCTTGTTCTCGAGCTTCTCCGTGCTGAATGAAAACGGCTGCGGTGGATCATCCGGCTCCTGCACTTGCATCACGGACAAATCGAGTGAGCGCAAAAGCACACGCGGAGGCGTTCCTGTCTTCAGTCGCCCCAGCGCAAACCCATATGTGCGCAGACAATCCGAGAGTCCCATAGCCGCGTGTTCCGCAAAGCGACCCGCCCGCGTCTGATACTCGCCCACGTGAATCAATCCCTGGAGAAATGTCCCTGTGGTGAGCACAACATAGCGGCACTGAATGTGATGGCCGCGGCCTGTGATGACTCCTTTCACAGTATGGTTTTCCACGATCAGTCCCTCGACCGTGTCCTGTCGGAACGAAAGGTTCGGCGTATGCTCAAGCGTCCACTTGACTTGATTCTGGTACGCACGCTTCTCCGCCTGTGCGCGCGGCGCCCACACCGCCGGGCCTTTGGACCGATTGAGCATCTTGAAGTGAATTCCTGTCTTGTCAGTAACGCGCCCCATGATTCCACCGAGGGCGTCCACTTCGCGTACCATGTGTCCCTTCGCGATCCCACCGATGGCCGGGTTGCACGACATCTGACCGATCGTATCCAGGTTCATGGTGATGAGGAGAGTTTTGAGTCCGCCCTTTGCCGCGGCATGCGCTGCCTCTGCGCCTGCATGACCCGCGCCTACCACAACCACATCGAAGGCGTCCGGGATCCGGCCGCTGGTCACGGCGGACGTGGGAGTGTTTTCTGTGAGGTTCAAACGATTATCCAACTTCAGGAATTTCGTCACGTACCGATAAACTAAAGAGGCTTTCCGTGACAGCTCAACGTACACAGCGCTGGCCCTCCGGAAAACCCTTTTTCGTCCCCATGCAAGCGAGGATCTCATGAAACGCAACCTCATCGTCATAGGCGCAGGTTTCCTCCAAGTCCCACTGATTCAGACAGCGAAGAACATGGGGTTGCGCGTCCTCGCCATGGACATGTCCGCCAACGCTCCAGGCATGAAGCTCGCAGACACCGCGATCATCATGAGCACAAAGGATACCGAGGGTTGCGTGCGCGAAGCAAAGCGACTGGCAGAGAGCCGCCGCATTCACGGTGTCGTCACAGCCGGGACGGATGCAAGCCGCGCCGTGGCAGCGATCGCAGGTGCGCTTGAACTCCCGGGGATCCGCTATGCCGATGCGGAGGCTGCAAGCAACAAAGTGCTGATGCGGAAGCGACTGGAAAGACATGGAGTTCCGATTCCGCGCTTCTTCTCCGTGTGGTCCATCAAAGAGGCCCGCGACGCGATGGACGAACTCACGTTTCCTCTTGTCATCAAGCCCGCCGACAACATGGGTGCGCGCGGTGTTATCAAGGTCCGCAACCGCAATGAAATCTATGCGGCATTCCGCCACGCCAAGCGCCACTCACCCTCCAGCGAAATGATCCTGGAAGAATACATGGCCGGGCCGGAACTCTCTGTGGACGCACTCGCCTTTCAAGGCCAGATCCGAATCACCGGCGTTGCCGACCGCATCATTGCCCGCGAGCCGTTCTTCGTGGAACTGGGTCACAACATGCCTTCCAACCAACCCGCGTCCGTTCTTGCGGAAGCTGAAGAAGTAATGAAGCAGGCTATGCGCGCTCTCGGCATTCACACCGGCGCCGGGAAGGGCGACCTGAAGATTACACCCGACGGCGTGAAAGTGGGTGAGGTCGCGGCACGACTATCGGGCGGTTTCATGTCATCGCACACATATCCGCTGCATTCCGGAGTAAATCTTCTGCGCGCCGCGATCCAAATCTCCTTGGGCGACATCCCGGACGCCCTTGAGCCCACCCAGAACCTCGTGGCCATCGAGCGCAGCATCATGGGCCCTGCTGGAAAAATCGTATCCATCACTGGAGCTGAGGAGCTCGCGCGCGTTCCCGGCGTTCATGCGGTTCACTTCAACCGCCAACCCGGCGACATTCTTCCGGAAGCGACGAGCAACATCGACAAGGCCGGGCATATCATCGTGGTGGCGCCCACACTGCCGGAAGCAGAAGCCATCGCAAAAGAAGCGCTCTCAAAGCTGACGATCGTGGTGGACGACACCTTCAGCGTAAACTGGAAAGAGATCGAAGAGCGCGCCCGCGCCCGACTTGGCGAGGCGGTCTGCTGGGTCTGCAAGCAGTGCGACGGTTCCAATTGCGCGAGCGGCGTCCCCGGCATGGGCGGCGTGGGCAACATGAACACGTTCAAGGACAACAGCCGCGCGCTCGCTGAATTCACGATTGTCCCACGCTACATCCGTCAGTCTGTCAACCCCGATACTACGCTCGAACTCTTTGGCCGTAAGTTTGAGCATCCCATTCTGGGCGCTCCCATGACCGGCGCCCTCACAAACATGCACGGCGCCATCAGCGAGTTCGACTTTGCGCGGTCGCTCCTGACGGCCTGCCGCGAAACCGGAAGCATTGCCATGGTGGGGGACGGCGCATCGCCTGAGAAATATTTGACCATCATGCAGGCCCTTGAGGAACTTGAGGGTTTTGGCATTGCGATCTTTAAGCCGCGTGCGGATACAGACGCCCTTCTGCGCCGACTGCATGCCGCGGAGTCCATGGGTCTTGTGGCCGTGGGCATGGACATCGACGCCATCCAGTTCAAAACAATGGAGCTCCAGAAGCAGTCCTCCACAGCCCGGGACTTTGATGAAATCTGCCGCCTCCGCGACGCCACGAAGCTCCCGTTCATACTCAAAGGCATCATGTCCCCTGACGATGCGGACCGCGCCGCGCGCGCTGGCATCAGCGCCATCATCGTGAGCAATCACGGTGGACGCGTCTTGGACGATATGCCCGGCACCGCCCGCGTTCTGCCTGCGATCGTAGACGCGGTGGGCGGGAGGATTCCGGTACTCGCTGACGGCGGCGTGCGCACGGGTCAGGACGCCTTTAAGCTGCTCGCCTTGGGCGCCGATGCGGTGCTCGTGGGGCGGCCGCTCGCAATCGCTGCCGTTGGAGGCGACTCACCTGCAGTGAAGTTTCTTTTGACGCGCTATCGCGAGGAGCTCGCGCGCACCATGGGCATCTGTGGAGCAGCAACCCTCGGCGACATCCAACCGGACTACCTGCTCCGACAGGCGCCGCTTACGAAAGATCGCTCTTCTCTGAGCGGCTCGCCTGAGTAGAATTTGCGGTCTTCTCCGCCGCGTCTCCCAGAGCCTGCGCCTCGGCCCGGACCCGGGAGGCTATCCGCTGGCGTCGCAGCCACAGCAAACCGTAGATACCGGCGCCGGAGCCCAGCAAGGCGATGAACAAGACGGCCAGCGCCAATCTCCCGCGGTAGATGGATTCCGTGATCGCTGCCTGCGGTTGGCCGTTCTCCACTGTGCCCGCGTCGATCATCGCTTCCAGCAGATGACGTGTCACTCCCAACCGGGCTTCACGCTCTGCCCTTGAGGCGGGGAGATTCTTAAGTATTACATATATTCTGTATTCGTAAGCTTTGGACGCAAAGTAGGCCTCGACGCTCTCAATCTTCCGGCCCCGATCAACCCGAGTATGCTCAAACAATAAGCCGCTCAGGCCCCCCGGCACTGGATGCTTCACGGCCCCCTTGACTTCCCCGCCGCGAAGCCGGATCCTTTCTTCCAATTCTGCCGCACTGTCTGTCCGCTTGTTGTTGGGGAGGCAGGCCATGATCAACTCTGCGCGGCCGCGTTCCTCTGCCATCAGCCAACCGGACCCGCGCTGCAGTTCCTTGAAACCAGCCGGCAGCTCTGTGGACCAATCGCACAGCCCGATCTCGACGCGAGAGGAGTCTCCGGTATTCTGTCCCCGCGACTGCGCACTCAGTCCCTGGCCCCAGAAAAAAACCGGAACGATCACGGCCGCTGTCACCTTTCCCAATGTGAGCATTTGAAAGTTCATCAAGGGGGACACAATGGAAAACTACGTGATAAAAGGAATCCTAAAAAAGAACACGCGCGGCCGGTGCTATCTGGTCTATCAGGAGCGGGGGCTCCGGAAAATCGTGGCGCTGGCAGGGCCCGTGGCCCGACCGGGCGGGGAGACCGTTACGGTGGTGGGTCATTTTTTGGACAGCCGCTTTGTACCGGTCGACGTTATCCCTGCGGATTTCCCAGTGCGACGCGCGGCGCGGGGGATCTAGACGAGGAATTCAACGGCACCCGGGAGCATGGTGGCTGTCATGGGAATTCTTCCCGGGCTCTCGCCGTCACAGTCGATCAATACCTGATCCTTCTCTGACACAGGCTCTACGCGGACGGATTGGCACTTTAAACTTTTGACTCCGAACACCTCGCGGATGGTGCCATTGTAACATGCCGCCGCCAAAAAATTGACCGTTGCAGATGGCGAGACTGACAATGCTGTGATCGCTTGGATCCCCGTCGTCTAAGGTCAGGCGCACACGTTTGTTCTTATAAGAGAGGAGCTTCCCCACGGCCCCTAAATAGTAACTCATGGCTCCAAAGCGCTTCTTGGATGAGTTCACCGACCGCACTACTTCACCAGCCATTCCGCAGCCCGCAACGTTCACAAAATAACGGATTGTGGTCAGACCGTTGTTGCCGATGAATTCCAACCGTCCCACGTCGACTTTTGCCTCGCGCCCTCTCTCGATTGCATCCAGCGCCAGAAGCACATCCCCCGGTACGCCGAGGCTCCGCACAAAATCCCCGCCTGTTCCTTGGTTGATCACGGCGAGCTTGGGCCGCTTCCCCTTCTTCGCGTTCATTACGCCGTTCACAGTCTCCGAAATCGTTCCATCCCCGCCCACAACAACGATCAAGTCGGCGCCGCTGGTAGCGGCCTCGGAAGCCAGTCGGATGGCGGCGCCCGGGGCTTCCGTGAAGCGATGTGTAAATTCCCCCAGTCGCTTTTGCAGAAGGACGGACAGCTCTGACCATTGCCGCCCGGTGGCCCCGCCGGATGAGTTGGGATTGATGATCACGTGCAGGTGCTTGTAGTGTCGGGCCATAAAGCTACAGGATCATCCGTAAAATATTCTTGCAAGTGCAATTCGCTTTGCATTTCAATCCTGCATGATCTATCACGAACTCGACCCGCACATCAGCTATGATCGCGCCAATCTCCGCTGGAACGGGTGGGGCGCTTATGATCGTGGTTTTCACTACGCGCAGTACATTGAGCAGGTAACGCATCTTCTTGCCCCGCAGATGCAAATGACAACGATCCCACGTACTCCGTCGGTGGAGCTGGAAGATATCAGACTCACAAAATCCCGGCTCACAAAATCGCAGGAGCAGTCGCTTCTGAAGATCATGGGCCGCGGCCACGTCAAAACCGACCGCTTGGAACGAGTCTATCATGCGGTGGGACGCAGCTACTACGACGTGGTCCGCCTGTGGTTCAACAAGCTCTCAACATTCCCGGACGTTGTAGTTTATCCAACTTCAGAAGCCGCAATCCAACAACTATTCCAGTGGTGCCGAAAAAACAAGGCCGCCGTCATTCCCTTTGGAGGCGGAAGTTCCGTCGTGGGGGGCGTAGAGTCGCTCAAGGCTGCTGGTCAGAAATTGATTGTCTCTGCGGACATGACCAAAATGGAGCGCTTGGTTGACTTTGATCCTGCAAACCGGCTGGCCACGTTTGAGGCGGGTATTTACGGTCCCCGTTTGGAAGCGATGCTGAACGGCCGTGGTTATACTCTGGGTCATTTTCCGCAGTCGTTTGAGTATTCCACGTTGGGCGGCTGGCTCGCGGCCAGAAGCGCCGGCCAGCAGTCCAACCGATATGGGAAGATAGAAGAACTCGTGAACTCTGTCCGCCTCGTTACGCCACAGGGGACCATTGCCACGGCCCGGGTCCCAGCCTCATCCACAGGACCCGACATGGATCAAATCGCGGCCGGCAGCGAGGGGCTCCTGGGGATCATCACGCAGGGAACAGTAAAAGTTCACCCCCTGCCCGAAGAGCGACGTTATCTCACCGCACTCTGCCCGGATTTTGCTTCCGGCGTTGGCTTTGTGCAGGCAGCCGCCCAAGCGGAAATCCACCTGTCTATGGCGCGTCTGTCTGACGTCAACGAGACGGCCCAGCTCCAAGCCTTTGCCGGCCTGTCATCTCACGGGGTGCTCGGAAAGATCAAGGGCACTGTACAAGCGCTCTTTCTCCGCGCTATGGGCATTGGAAAATCACCCTGCATTCTCATGGTGGGACTCGATGGCACTCGATCGGAAGTGCGCGACTCGATCTTTCATGTCAGAAAAATCATGCGCGATCACAACTTGGTCTATGTGGGTGAGGGTCCCGGGAGGCGCTGGCTCAAGGGTCGCTTCAACATGCCCTTTCTACGCAACCATGTCATGGAACACGGGATCGGCGTAGATACCATGGAGACAGCAACCACGTATGACAAACTTCTCTCTCTCCATGACGGTGTCCTCGCAGCCGCATCGGATGCCATGCCTCACGCGATCGGTATGTGCCATATCAGCCACAGCTATCTTGAGGGAGCCTGTCTCTACTTCACATTTATGTTTCCTATGGACCTCAAAGAACCGGTGCGCCAATGGACCCGCCTCAAGAACGTTGTCTCCCAGGCCATTACAAAACATGGCGGAACTATCAGTCACCATCACGGGGTAGGAGCGGATCATGCGGAGTGGTATCTGAAAGAGGCCGGGCCGGTTGCTGTCCGGGCCCTGCGCTCATTGAAGGCAGAGTTGGACCCTGATGGGATTCTCAACCCGGGTAAACTGTTCGCAGCCGGCCGCAAATAGCGGCAACAGAACAGCGTTAGTACATAGCAATGCATCCGGCGCACGCGCCGTCTTCCGGGCGCCAGCCTCGCCTCTGTGCCTGCATAACGTCAAGCGCCGTCATGTCCGCCGTAACCGTTGGGAAAAATATGCGCTCGTCCACCTGTAGATGACATACCGGGCATTGAACCCGCTTCCCCGTTGATTCAGGCACATCCGGCATTTCGGTGTCGTCAAACGGCTTGATGGTTTCTCCCTGACGGATTCTGTCCCTGATGCTCTTAAAGCTGGGATCAAAAGCGATTTCAAGCCTTGATAGAAATTGGCCGTCCGAGCTTCCCACGCGCATGAGTTCCGGCTGGAGCTTGGCCTCTTTCAGCATCAAAAGCGACATGGCCAGGCCAAACTCGCGGCCTTCTTCATCCATGGGATGATCCTTGAAATACTGCGTCACGTCGTTGTAGCCGGCCGCTCTGCGCAGGAGATTCCGGAGGCGTTCTTCGTCTTCTGCGTTATGCGGCGCGTTGTTTGTAACCTCGATCTTCAGCCCGGAAGCCGCATGCGCAAGTCTCGTCCGCAGAAAGAGGCCGGCCATGGCCGCCTTGGGACGCATCTCTTCGACACGTACGGCGGGGAGCACACGTTGGAACGTGGCTTCCTCTTCTTCACTCAGCCCGTCTCCTGTGGAACCGCGAGCTAAAAAGAATACACGTCGGATGTTGCTGATGGACGCACGTGTTTCCAGTTCTTGTAAGACCGCGAACACAACAGGGTAGAGGTCGCCTCGATCATGAGCGGCTAAACACACTTCGAGACAAAGGCCCAGTCGCTTTCGATATCCGGATGTAAACAGATGTCCCTCGAGAGTGAGGGCCCGGCCGCTGTCAACGGCCACTTCCAATTCCTGACGTGTAATACGCATCTAGACCAACTGCTCCCGCATGGGGTCGCTCCGGCGTATGACCTGCATCAGCACCTTCCGTCCGGTCTCCGGCGCATCCAAGAACTTCATCAGAAAATGTCCCCGCCCCATGTTGGACGGAATCGCACGCACGCGGCACACGAAATTGTATCCGTCCTCAAGGGTCAGTTGGAGTTCCCAAATTTCGCTCTTCTTCAGAATGTCATGCGCCTTGGTAGGTGTCAGCGGCTCGACCTCATCGTCTGTGGGAATGTTCGTCTGCGCCGCAGCCACTTCCTTGGCTTTCATCGACTGGACAACGGATTCCGCCCTGAAGATCATTCCTCTGTCCGAAATGCGCACGCTCCGTATTTTGATTTGGTCCGGGAGGTCGGCTGATGTCCGGGGCGCTCCCCTCCCAACTGCGGATACATCGCGACCCGGTGTGACCGACAACACCGATGGACCGGAGAGCGTTGCTGCACCGCCGCCGGGGCCGGGTTCCTCTTCCTTGTGCGGCCACGGAACAAGCACGCACGGCAGCTCCACGATCGCCATCAGATGGTGTTCGCCCTTAGATTCCACCTTCCCATCATGCTGATAGACGAAGCCGTTCCTTCCCGCCTTGCCGACCTTTCCGCTCAAAAGAAACCCACCGATCCCGGGCCGATAGACGAATAGACCTGTACTCTCGCCGCCCGTGATTCTTGAATTGGAGGGGATCCACTCAGGGATCGAAATCAAGATTTCGTTCTCTTGCACCTTGAGCACGGTGCCCAAGAATGTCTCCGCGGGAAATTCCACGGTGCAGACCTCTCCGATCTGCAGGTCTTTGGCCGAATTGATCTCAATGTGCCACTCGACTTCTGGGAACAGCTTGTCGAACAACTGGACGTCCCCGCGCGCACTGGCGGTGGGATCGTGGCGTAGAAATTCTAACAACTGGCGCTTATAACGCCCCGGGTGAGCGATCAAATCATCGACTTCGCCCGTGGTCAGGGTGTCAAAAAACGTCCGCAGGTGTTTTATCTCCGCCGGAATCAGTCCGCGGCGCAGCCCCTGGTTCATCATCATGTTCCATCGTGACGACCGCTCTGCGCTCTTCTTATAATAGGCGCGCGTGATGATAAACACCAACGGCACGATGATCGCGAGCACCACGAAAATGACGATCAACAGGGTATCGCGCACCCTGTCTTCCGGCCACCCCAGGAGCCCACCCACTAGCACCGCGTGCAACATATCTCAATCATGTCTTCCTTATTGATTTCCCCTTCGTCAAACGAAAAAGGGTTTCCAAACTGATCATGCTTGACCCACCACATCGCGCTCCCCACATCGCATCGATGTCTACCGAACGGCGCAGTTACAAATACTATGACCTTGTGATGGCTGCCTTTGTTACGGTGCTTCTGTGCGCTAATATCATCGGCGCGGCCAAAGTCGCTTCCCTGGACCTCACAGGAATTCTTGGGCCATGGGCAAAATTCACCTTCGGGGCGGGAGTGCTCTTCTTCCCAATCAGCTACATCTTTGGCGACGTATTGACCGAGGTTTACGGCTACGCCCGAGCGCGTAAGGTCGTGTGGAGTGGTTTTGGCGCCCTCCTCTTTGCTTCTTTCATGTCCACGATCATTCTCGCTCTCCCGCCGGCTGACGGATGGCCGCACCAGCAGGCGTACGTGACCGTATTGGGCCAGGCTCCGCGGATAGCGCTGGCCTCACTTGTGGCATACTGGGGCGGCGAGTTTACAAACAGCTACGTTCTGGCCAAGCTCAAGATCGCAACGCAGGGTCGCTTCTTGTGGGTCCGGACAATCGGTTCCACCATCGTAGGTGAAGGGGTTGACTCTATCATTTTCTATCCGCTGGCCTTTTATGGCAACTGGGATGGCGATCTTCTGCTGAAGGTGATGACCACGAACTATTTTGTCAAAGTCGCTTGGGAAGCCGTTGTAACACCCTTCACGTACCGCGTTGTGAACTTCCTAAAGAAAGCGGAAGATGAAGATTACTACGACAAAGGCACGGACTTCAATCCGTTTACGCTGAAGACGTAACGTTATCCGCCAATTCCGTCTGTACTGGCGCTGTTTCTACCAGACGGCGTAGGCTTGACCCACCAACCGTACAAACCAACCGTACGGAATTCCCGCCACGCCATTCTGG
>JACPZR010000196.1 GCA_016195395.1 Spirochaetia bacterium | reverse complement strand
CTCCGTTGACCGCGGACCGCTATTCCGACTTACAGGATAAGGTGCGAACGTTAGTCAAAGAGGGCCTCGTGGATGAGGCAAAACCTTACGCGGCGGCCATGATAGAAGCACAGCCCTACAATGAAAACGCGCAGTATTTGTACGCACGGATTCTTCTGCTTGGCCGGTCGCCGGAAGCGTTCAGGGAAAACTGCCGCAAAGCGGACGCTCTTCTGGCATCGTCCGCGAAAATCCTGGAAGGCGTTTCTGACCGTGGCGAGCCGCTGGGGCTGCGGTTGTTCTATCTGGGCCTTGCACGCTGGTACTGCGGAGACCCCGTCCAAGCCGTCAGCATGTTCCAGCGGAGTTTCCGAGCCGACTTCCAGCGCTTGGATGCGCTCTACAACATCTATGCGATTCTTGAAGAGCAGGGCGCCCGCGCGGAGGCCGAAGTGGCTTGGAAGGCCTATCTGCGGGCATCGAAGAAGAAGACCAAAGACTAGGGCACTGCCCACGGCCGTTGCCTGGAAAGCACGCATGTTGTCTCATCCCCTTGCGATGCGCCCGAAAAATCACGAAACAATGGCCTAAAACTCGGGCACGTTATTTGCAGAATGCTAGCATGGAAACACTGGCAAGAACTGATATCACTCAAACAACATCGGACCGCATGCACAACTTGGTCCTGAACGGTTTGTTTCCGCCCGAGTGGGTGGGCTCCCTTTGTGCAGGGCTATCGGCGCGCCGCATCAGCGTGGAGCGCGGTTATGCAAGGCAGATCCAGCGCGGACAGTGGGAGTCGCTTTTTGTTGTTCGGGCCATGGATAGCCGCATGGACTTGGCATCGCTTGATTACAGGGCCTTGGCGTTGGTCCCCAAAGAGGCCCAGGGGGCGCGGAACTACCCGTCGATCAATGCCTACTCCTTGGAGGAGCGTCCGGATTCTCTCCTGCTCCAGCTGAAGGCGAATGATGAGCTGGGGCTGCTGGGGCGCCTTTTGTCCGGATTCTCTTTCATGATGCTCTTTGCTCATGAGATGCAGATTGAAACGGTGGGGACCCAAGCCGAGGACACATTTGTGCTTCGCGGATTTGGCGGAGCCGCGCCCGCGTCAGATAAGATCCTCCGCCTCCGATTGACGCTGGAACAGATGAAGCAGGGCTCCTGATCGCGCTTTCAGACAAAATCTGACTTGACGAGGATGCTCGCCCGGTGTATTTTTGTTGTGAATTAGCAGTTGACGTGGTCGACTGCTAATTTCGATAACAATATGGTATCGCGAGTGCCAGGAACCAGGATGGGCCAGGATGAACTGAGCCCCAGGCAAGCAGATGTGCTCTTCCTTGTTGTGGACGAGTACATCCGTCGTGGGGAGCCTGTGTCCAGCCTCTACATCACCGAGCATTTTGACACCGGGGTGAGCTCGGCCACCATCCGCTCTATCTTTTCTGATTTGGACCAAAAGGGCTTTCTTTTTGCGCCCCACCGGAGCGCCGGCCGGATTCCTACGGAGATGGGGTATCGTTTCTACGTGGAGCGACTGCCTGTGGTGCGTTCCATCGAGGATCTGGACGGGTGGTCCTTTCCCCGGAACCGGAGACCTCCGTCGTCAAGCACATCGAACTGATCGATATGGGGGAAGAGGAAATCCTTCTCGTGATCGTTACACGGTCCGGCTCTGTGTACACCAAGACCTTATTTTTGGATAACCGCATCCCGGGCGACATGCTCCAGCAGATTTCGCGGCACCTGAATGATCTCTTTAAAGGCCGGGATTTGCAGGACATCCGCCAGAGCCTCAAGGACAATTTGGGTCCCACACCCGGGGAGATGCTCCCATACTTTACCATGGTGGCGCGCACCATGGCCGCCACGTTCGACTACGGCGGAAATGAGGAAGAACTCCTCACTTGGGGCGTGGACAATCTCTATGCGTCCGTGGGCGCGGACGAAGACCGCATCCGCGAAGTGGGCGCGCTCTTCACTTCGGGCGACGTACTGCATGGAATCTTTAAGAAAACGATCAGCATGGATGACGTTGCAGTGGTGATTGACGGGGACCGCGATGAGCGCCTGGCGGGCCTTTCCATTATCACGGGAAGTTACAAAATGGGGGAGAGAAACATTGGTTCTGTGGGAATCGTTGCTCCCAACCGCATCGACTATGTGCGGGTTATGGGGATCGTGGAGTATATCCGGCGGATGATTTCCAGCATGGTGACGAGGATCAGTAATTGACGGAGGCGTTTGAATGACGGAAGAGCAGGTAAAGGATCAGAGCGTAGAGGAAGCGCAGCCGGCTCCCGGAGTGGATATTGCGGGAGGCCAAAGTGCGGCGCCGGATATGGCGTCACCGGATTCGCTCGCAGAACGGCTGAAAAAGGCGGAAGAAGAAATCGCCCGGCTCACGGACTCCTGGACGCGTGAACGCGCTGAATTTCAGAATTATAAAAAGCGGGTCAGCCAGGACCAGGTCAGAAACAGAGCGCAATCCATTGGCAAATTCGTGGCGGGGCTTCTGCCCGCTCTCGACAATCTGGACAGAGTGCTTGCTATTAAGTCCGACAACGAAGCGCTGTCAGGATTCATGCAAGGGATCGAAATGGTCCGGCAGGATGTGCATAACGTTCTTGGCCGGGAGAATATCAAGATCGTAAAGCCGGCCAACGAGGCATTTGATCCCGGCTTCATGGAAGCCATCGCGATGGTGGAAGACCCGGGAGTGCAGGTAGATACAGTGTTGGAAGTATTTGAAGCGGGTTATGTATTGGAATTTGGTGAAACAGAAAAACATGTGATACGACCGGCACGCGTCAAGGTGGGCAAACCCCGCCCCGCAGCGCAGGCGGAATCATAAAAGCAGCAGCGGATTACTAATTTGGGAGAAAACAGCATGTCAAAGGAAAAGATCATAGGAATCGACCTGGGAACCACGAACTCATGCGTCGCCATCATGGAGGGCGGGGAGCCTGTGGTGATCCAGAACGCCGAGGGCGCGCGCACTACGCCGTCCATCGTCGGTTTTACGGATAAAACAACGCGCCTTGTGGGGCAGATCGCAAAGAATCAGGCGATCACCAACTCAGGGAACACGGTGCGTTCCATCAAACGTTTCATGGGCCGACGCTTTTCGGAAGTGGTCAATGAAATCAAGATGGCCGCCTACAAGGTTGTGAAGTACGGCAGCGACGGCATCAAGGTGGAAACCGATCACGGTTCGTTCACGCCGCAGGAAGTGTCCGCGATCATTCTTCAGAAGATGAAGAAGACCGCAGAGGATTACCTGGGATCGCCGGTCACCAAGGCTGTGATCACGGTGCCTGCCTATTTCAACGACGAACAGCGTCAGGCTACGCGTGATGCGGGCCGGATTGCCGGCCTTGAAGTGGAGAGGATTATCAATGAGCCCACGGCGGCAGCGCTCGCCTACGGCCTCGATAAGAAGCACAAGAACCTCAAGATCGCCGTGTATGACCTGGGCGGAGGAACGTTCGACGTATCCGTGCTCGAGCTGGGAGAGGGCGTGTTTGAAGTGAAATCCACCAACGGTGATACGCACCTTGGCGGGGACGACTTTGACCACGCGATCATCGAATGGCTGATTGCGGAGTTCAAAAAAGAAAGCGGCATCGACATCAGCAAGGACCGCATGGCCATGCAGCGCCTCCAGGAAGCGGCAGAGAAAGCCAAGATCGAACTGTCAGGAACCCTTCAGTCTCAGATCAACATTCCGTTTGTCACAGCGGATGCGTCCGGCCCGCGTCACTTGAACATGACGTTGACCCGCGCGAAATTTGACCAGCTGACCCGGACTCTTGTGGAGAAAACACGGACGCCGTGCGAAAATGCTCTC
>JACPZR010000206.1 GCA_016195395.1 Spirochaetia bacterium | reverse complement strand
ACGGCGCCGGCAAGTCGACTATCATCAAGATGATCGCGGGCCTGATTGTCCCCACATCCGGAAAGATCACCATCGACGGAACAGAAGTGGCCGGCGTGCGCCCCGCCATCTACAAAAAGCTCAGCGCCGTCCTTGAAGGAACACGCAATGTGTACTGGAGGATGACCCCGCTTGAGAATCTCTACTACTTCGCCAATCTTCGTGGAGTTTCCACATCAGACGTGAAAGACCGTGTGGAGCGTCTTCTCAAAGACATGGAGATTGACGGCAAGAAGAGAAACCAGAGCCAGCACTTGTCGCGCGGCATGCTCCAGAAGCTGGCCTTGGCCGCGGCGTTGATCACGGATCCCAAAGTCATTCTGTTGGATGAGCCCACCCTGGGGCTTGACGTTGGAAGCGCTCGCAAGATCAAAGAGATGGTCCGCAAGCTGGCGCGCGAAGAAGGCCGCACGATTCTTTTGACCACGCATCAGATGGATCTTGTGGAAGACCTGGCGGACCGCGTGGGCATCATTCGTCAGGGAAGCTTGGCCGTCGAGGGGCGGCTGTCAGAGCTCCAAGCCATCTTTAAAAGTCACATCTATCGTCTTCGAGTAAAAGGGCGTTTTGCGCCGCCCGCCGCGTGGAAGAAGTACGACGTTAAAGTGCTCCCCGGACCTCCTGAGTACACGGAAATGGAACTGGATTGCGGCAGTAACGCAGGTGTTTACGACGTGCTGGCTGTGGTCAAAACCAAGAAACTGGAAATTGCTTCCATGACGCGTGTTGTGGAGGACTTGGAAGAGATCTTTTTGCGTGTGCTGTCCAGCGCTGACGCGGCAGAAGGGGCCTAACGTTCTCTCTGCGGCGCTTCCCGCCGGAGCGTTATTTTATCCACAGACCATACGTAGTACTTAGCTTTTTCGTCGTCGGCTTCCGCTTCAACCAAGAGGTTTCCGTCTCCATCTGATGAGACGTTGATGATCGTGGTTGTCTGTCCTTGCGAATTTAGTTTCACCGGGACGCCTTTGGCAATGTCCCCGGCCGCGGGTCGGCGTGAGTCACCCTTCTTTACAATGAGGGGAATCCAGTTCCCACGGCGGTCAGCAAACACGTCCGTGTTGTTTCCAAGATCCGCGGCCACGGCGCTCCTTCCGTCTCCTCTGACACCCGACTTAGTGAGTCCGTGAGATTGCAGCGGCTGAGAAACTTCAAGAAAAATACATACCCGGCCTTCCGGCACAGTGATGATCAATTCCTTTCCAAACGCGGCACGGCTCTCCGTTCGCCAGAACGCGGAGCGCTCCTTGTCGTTGGCTTCCGCCAGACGCCGCCGCTTTTCCCTCTCTTCCAGATAACGTTGCTTCTCTTTCTGAAAATATTCGGACTCTCTGCGCGCGGAATCGCGGGCGGTGCGGTCTTCCGTGATGTCCCTGGCGGCCTGGGCCTCTTTGCGCGCTTTCTCTTCCCTTTTGGCTCTCTCTTCGTCGCGCTGCTTCTGCTCCCGGGCGGCGCGTTCACGGTCCCGTTCCCGTTCCAGTTCTGCGGCCCGGCGCTTATCCGCTTCAAGACGTTCCCGCTCCTGTTTCTCCTGAGCTTCCGCGCGGGCTTGGGCGTCTCGTCGTTCCCGGGATCTGCGTTCCTCTTGTTCACGGCGTTGTCTGGCTTCTGCATCCTGCGCTGCCCGTTCCGCTTCCTGCCTCTGGTCTGCCTGGGGCCGCCGCTTCTCCTCTATCTGGCCGCCGCTGCAGGCGACAAAAAGTGCCATCGCTCCCAGGGCTGGAAGCCAAGCGTGTTGCGTGCGCCCGGTCATTTCCCGGCTCCTATGAGATCCAACGCCCGCTTGGGGAGAAAAGCCGACTTTTCTTTGAGAGCGGCCTGCTCCAGTCGTGGACGCATCCGCGTCAGTTCCGCCCTCGCGTCCGCATCACCGTCCACTTGCACTCTGAGAATCAAGGACAAGAGCTCAATGTTCCAGTCGTCCGGATCCGTAACGGTATCCAACAGCGCCTTGGCCTGCACGGCATAGCCGGCTTTATATAGCGAGAATGCGGCCAGAGCGTTTTGACGTTCTGCTTCGCCGTCTGAAAGATAGGATGCGGCAAGCCTGAAGTATCGGACTGCGGCTGGAACGTTATTCTCTTCCCTGGCGATACGGCCGTGCAGGTACAATACCCTGCCTTTGACAGCGTTATCCAAGTCGGTCCGGACAGACAGTTCCCTCAGGATGGTGCGCGCTTCTCCAAGATTTCCTCTAGCCACCAGCGCGTCCGCACGGAGCACCAGAAGGGGCGGGGAATCATCGTCCTCTCTGAGAAATTCCATTGCCGATTCTGTCTCGCCCGATGTTGATAAGAGGGAAACAACCTGTCCGCGGAGTTCCAGGCTGTTGGGAGATTTCTTCACAGACTCTCTGAAATGTTTCAGCGCGTTCTTTTTATCCTCGGTCGCCAGCGATTTTGCCCCGGCCAAAAAGAGCGCGGCGCTCTCATCGGAAATCGTGAAACGGTGTCGCAGGTCGCGGCGCAGTTCTTCATAGACGCTGTCCAGGGGACGGCCCCATCCCAAGTCTCCGAGCGTCAGCAGCGCCTTCTGGATATCTCCGGATTTTTTGTAGAGATAGAAGAGTTTCCACCGGGCAGCGGTGGCCAAAGGCGCATCGAGTCCGGATGCCAGCGCCTTTCTGTAGAGTTTGACGGCTTCATCCGGCTCCTTTTCTTCCGCGCGGTAGGCCTGCTCAAAGATTGCTTTGGCATAGGGATTGGCGGACAGGTTCATTAGCGGGACAATAAGCAGAAAAAGCGACAGGGACAGCGCCCGCTCTATTTGGAGTTTCAAGACCTGCACGTTATACGCTAGTTGAAATCTGATTCTTTGTTCAAGCTGTCACGCGGTGTTTTACCGGATCTCTTCTCATCGGAATGCTTGTCGCATTTTTCATGAGGAATGTGCGCGAGCGCAAATACTTCGTCCACGGATTCCGGACAGCCGGGCCGCGGAATCATTCCAGTATCGCGGCACACTTTGAGGCGCGCCGCGTGCGGTGAAAACGAAAATCCGCCGCCCCCCACACCGCCCGCTGATGCGATGCGCCCCCACAGCGGCCCCGCCAGAGCGGCTCCTGTGGCTCCCGGCATGGAGAAGGCGGGGTCATCGTAACCCACCCAGACGGCCATGGAGACACCGGGGGCAACGCCCACGAACCAGGCATCCTTGTTGTCGTTGGTGGTTCCCGTCTTCCCAAGCACCGGGCCATGGTACCCGCCTGAGCTCACTCCGCCAAAAGCAGCGGACTGCGAAAGCATGCTTGCCATCACTTCCGCCACGTCGCCCGGAATGGCGTTGCGCTCCTGCGGCACCTGTAAAGCAAACTCGTCGCCCTTCATGGAGTAGAGTTCCTTCCCCTTGTGATCTAAGATGCGTTTTATAAGAAAGGGACGTACGATGACGCCGTTGTTTCCAAAGGCTGAAAACGCGCTCGCCATTTCGAGCGGGCTCATTTCGAGGGAACCAATCGCTATCGTCTCATCATAACGGAAGCGCCGGTCAAACAGACTGGAATCCGGGAAGAAGAACTTCTTGAACTGCTCTCCTACGCGGGGAAGACCCGTGGCGCGCGCGACGCGGATGGCCGGGACGTTCTTGGAATACACAAGGGCCCTGCGCGCGGGTATCATTCCTTCGTAGACGCCGCTTATATTCTCGGGGAGCCAGTAGTCGCGGTCCGTGGCTTTGTGTCGCTCCTTTTGGGAATAGATGGGCGTGTCCTCGATCGGAGTGGCGGGCGTGATGGTCCCGGACTCGATGGCCGCGGAGTAGATAATCGGTTTGATGGCGCTCCCTGTCTGGCGTCTCATGGCAATGGCTCTGTTCAGCTGGTTTCCGCTGGCAAACTCCGTCCCGCCTTGGATGAATAGAATTTCTCCGGTCTTGGGGTCAATGCCCACCGACGCGGTTTGAAGCGTGGGAGCTTTACGCGCGGACTGCGGCATGCCAAAGAGCACAGCGCCCACGCCTTCCAGCATGTATTCCCTTGCAATCTGCGTCTCCAATCCCCCGTCGCCTGCATAACGTTTATCTACGATGCGGACGGGAGGATATTGGGACGCGGCGCTCTGAATAAAGCGCTTGGATTCGCGGACGGCGGCCAGCTGCAGCTTTCCTTCTACGGTGGTCTCAATGCGAAGCCCCGCTCCAAATTCGTAACCGTCGCCTATGAGTTCTTTGATTTTAACGCGGATGTATTCGGCAAGAAAGGGAGCGTTATTCAAACGGCTTCCAAATACGCTTTCTTTGGGAGATCGATTCAAGCCCTCAAGCACGCCGCGTTTCTCCGTCTGGTATGCGTCCCAGGACATGTCCGTGAACTGTTCTCCCTGCATGCGCTTGAAGACCGTGTCCAGCTCCGTGTCCCAGGTATACGTGATTGGCGTAGGCGGTAAGGATTTCTTCTTTTGAAAAATGTCGTTCCAGATGGTAAGCGAGCGATCCCTCGCGGAGTTTACGGAAAATTGTCTTCTGCTGATCCGCGAGGAGGATGCGCGAGAGCTGCTGGGTCAGCGTGGATGCTCCCTGCGCGTACCCAAAAGAGAACACATTCCTGATGATAGCCCGCATAACGCTGGGCCAATGGATTCCCGCATGCGTGTAGAAACTCTGGTCTTCCACGAAGATCAATTTCTTCTTGAGTGAATCCGGAATTTCCCCCTGCTTGAGGCTGCCAGTTTTCTTGGCAAAGAGTTCAGCAATGACTTCCCCGTGCCTGTCGAGGATCCGATTGGCCTCCACGTTCTTCATCCGGGATACAAATTCTCCCGGATCAGATAGATAGAAGTCCGGGATTTGCAGTGTCACAAAGATGGAGAGGAAACCCAGCGTTCCCAGAACGACACCGCCCAAAAGGATCAGCTTCAGAGATGAACCGCTGCCGATGGTGGCGCGGCCGGCAAGGAAGCGCGCCTCTTCCTTGACCTTCGAAAACAAGCCGTTGCGACGTGGCCGCACGGGCCGCTCACTCACGGGCTTCGACGCAAAGAGTCGCTCACGTTGCGGAGCCCCGGGTCCGCGGACGCCGGATTGGGCAGGCTGAACGGCAGGTCGGTTCTCTGTGGGTCGTCTAGACGAGGGTGTTGCTATCCCCGCGTTTTCCAAGGCATCGGACACGAGCTTGTCCAAACGGCCGTCGCGGTTGTCAAAGTGGTTGATGTTTTGGCAGTGAGGGCAGGCCGCTCTGTGGATCTGATGCATGGAAACATTGATGCGCACGCGGTACTGGTTCCGGCATTTGGGGCACCGGTGGACAAATCGCCTGATTGCGGGGTCGTTGAGGGCGGTTTCCTGCATGGAGTTCTTTCTTGATGGTCGGCTGATTGGAGCCGTTCCTTGCCTAGAATCCCTCCCTACTGTGAAGGCTCGATTTGGCCTCTGTCAAGCGTTTTGACGCGTTCTGTCACGCCTGAACGGCGGTTGTGGGACCCGCATTTCGGCCGTTGTTCAGTGTGCATGCTAAAAGGGTGATATCGTCATTGAAGATGCCTCCGGAATAGCTGCGGATTCCGGTGATAACGTTTTCCACCTGCGCTTCAAACGGGAGCGACTGACTGTCCGCCACAAGCTTCAATAAACCGTCCATGGCAAGGAGTTCGTGGCCGTCTCTCATGATCTCGAAACAGCCGTCTGTGAAAAGATAGATCACATCATCGCTTTGGAGCGTTATGCAGTGCGACGTGTACGAATTGTGCGGAAAAACGCCCAAGGCCCGGCCGGTGGGGAACGTGCTGAGAATTTCTCTGGGCGCCTGACGCACAATGAGCGGGGCTTCGTGCCCGGCCGTGGCATACTCAAACGTCATTTCGCGCGCGTTCAGGACACCGTACACCGCTGTTATGAATTCACGGTGTAGGTTTTCGTAGAGCAGTTGGTCCAATTTTTGAAGAAGCGCCGCGGGACGGTACAGCAGCTGCCTGTCGAGCGCGTAGATGGACATCTTGACCATGGAGGAAATCAATGCCGGCGCAAATCCATGCCCGGAAACGTCCGCAATCAAAAGAGCGTAAACCCCGTCTTCCAGTTCTATGATATCCAGAAGGTCCCCGCCTACGTTGTTGGCGGGAAGATAACAGAAGTCCACTTTGATGTATTTGTCAGAGAGGCGCGTGGGAGGAAGGAGACGGCGTTGCACCTGTTCCGCCAGGTGGATTTCTTTCCGGAAGCGCTTGTCATTTTCTTCCAAGAGGGCGCGCTGGTATTCAAGCGCGGTGATGTAGCCCCATTCACGGAGGGTCCGCTCCCATGTGGCAATTCCAACGACAATTCCCATCAGAGCAAAACCAATCAACGGAGCGATGTGGCTCATCTGAGCGCTTGCGGTCAGCGGCAGTTGCAGCCCAACTCCGAGTATCACAATGTAAAGCACCGCCGTCAGAGTTGTCAGGATTACGAACTTATAGGGTTCATAAAAGACCAAAAACGCAGATCCCAGAAATACAAGCGCAGGAACGTACGCAGCGGCATCCACATCTTTCAATGGATAGCAGTTGGCCGTCTGTCCCACCTGCCACGCGATCGCTTGAAGAAACAACATGTTCCGCGGCGCGACGGGCGGGTTCTCTATAAATGTCAAGAGCGCCGTGACAATCAGGATGAGCGCCTGCGGAATCCGCACCCACTCAGTGTGCGGATCATAGGTGCCTGCGATCAATCCATCGGTCCAGATCAAGATCGGAACAAAGGGCCCCACAAGGAGTCCCATCCATCGAACATACATGAGGGCGCGTCTGTCTCCACGGTCGAGAAACGGTTTGGGGACGCGCACCCCCAGCGCCAGGGGGACAGTTACGCTGAGCGGCGTTTCCTTGATGGTGGACTGCCCTGACTCCGACATTTCGTCAATGGTTGGGGAAAGAACCTGTCCGTGGCAATCCCTTTTACGCGTCAGATATGCGCAAAGAAGAAGGCGAATGCTGTGGCAAGTTCGTAGATCTCTTTGATCATAGACGGTCCAATCGATGCGTCGCCGTGAGAGATCAACGGTGTCAGGGTGAGTTTGGATCTCACGCCCAATGTCCCAAAGGTTTTGTGCAGGTGTTCTGATTCTGAAGGCGGAACAACGTTGTCGTCGATCCCGTGAATCAGCGTGACAGCGGCCTGCATACCGCGTACCCGCTTGTCCACCGCCAGGTTCTTTTCCAAGGTTTTGAAGTGCCTGGATGTCCTGATCTTGGCAAAGTGGGACAGGCGCACCTCCCGGCTGTCTCTGATCCCGGCAAAAATGGACCGTTCCTGCTTGGTCAACGTTTTCAAATAATCTGGAAGGAGAGGGACTTCACGTCGCAGTCCGTTATCGTAGGTGGCAATCTCAAAGGCCTTTTCAAGCCGACGGCTTTTCTGTGCGCCGATGGAATCCCGGATGAAGTTGTAGAACATGATCATTGTGCCGTAGTCGTCGATGTCGCCGGTGTGTCCCAGAAGAAAGCCCACCGTGGAATCAACGGCCCCCACCGTGCCGATCGTGCAGACCGATGAAACCAAATGCGCTGCCTGATCAGAGGCAGCGGCAATCAGGCAGGGACCCGCCGTAAACGACGCCGAAAACAACCCCATTTTTCCCATTGGGGTGAGATCTGCGTTGCCCGCAATTCTCACGATGGAATCCGCAATCTCATCCACAGTCTCCGAAGTGACCAGGAGATTCTTGATATCCGCGTAGGAAGGAGCCACGGCTGTATAGCCCACTCCCGCAAGCGCCCGGCAGACGTTATTCATTCGAGGATCGCGGTAACCCCGCATTG
>JACPZR010000205.1 GCA_016195395.1 Spirochaetia bacterium | reverse complement strand
GGCCCTTAGAGCGTTCCAGCCGCTCTTCTTCTTTCTGGCGCTCCTTGGCCGCCAATTCTTCCGCCTGCTGCTTTTCTTTCTTCTGTGCCTGTTCACGGGCCTCTTTCTCTTTCTTCAGGCGGTCTTCTTCCTGGTCTTTGCGCTTCTGCTCTTCCGCGCGTTTTGCGTCCTCTTCTCTTTGTTTGGCCGCTTCAGCGCGGCGCTTGGTTTCCTCTTCCTGCCTTTTGGCTTCTTCTTCTTTGCGCTTGGCTTCCGCCTTCTTGGCCTCTTCCTCTTTGCGAACCTCTTCGTCCGTGGGGGCATAATAGATGCGGCGGAGCTCGTCTTTATGAATGCGAATGGTGCCTTGCCCGGTGTTGACGGTGACTGTGGCTGGATCGTACCCGATTACGCTGCCCGGGACCACCTTGCCGTTTCTATAGAAGACTTGTTCGGCGCCGGCGTTGCTCCAGGACAGGGCCAGTAAGATCAGAGTGAAGCGAGCAGTGCGCCATGTGGCCGTCCCCGTCTGTTTGAGCAAGTGCCTGCGGGGAATCACGCCAAGAGACTGTGTACACTCAGGAAATGCGCAAGTCGTTTTTTTTATCTAACGTCGCGAAACGACCCCAGGCTAGCCAACGAATTCTCATTGACCGCGGACTCTATTTTGGAGCCGATAGGTTATGTCGCCCAAGGGCTTTCTTGCTTCAGGATGGAATGTAGGGATCAAAGATGACTCGCTGGATTTTGGAGTCGTTTTCAGCCGGGAACCGGCCCATGCCGCCGCCGTTTTTACAAAGAACAACTTCCCGGGCAATCCGGTCATCGTAGGGCGCGAACACATTAAAAGCGGACGCCTTCAGGCCATCGTCGTAAACTCTAAGAATGCCAACGTGGCCACTGGTCCCGACGGTCTCCAAGCGGCCCGGAATACGTGTGCATGGGCAGGTAAGGCTCTGGGCATCGCGCCTGAGCTGGTGCTTCCTTCGAGTACTGGAGTCATTGGTCGTCCCATGCCGGTAGAGAAGATTCAAGCGGCCTGCGGTGCGATTCCGGACCGTTTGACGACCGGCGATTTTGAACTCTTTTCCAAAGCGATCATGACAACGGATACGTTCCCCAAGCTCAAGACGGAATCGCTGTCGAGCGGCATCGTACTGACGGGCTGCGCTAAGGGCGCAGGCATGATTGCGCCTGACATGGCCACCATGCTCTCGTATGTGTGCACGGATGCTGACATGGATTCAAAAGATCTGGACCGTCTGGTGCGATGTGTGGCGGACCGCACATTCAACCGCGTGTCGATTGATTCTGACACCTCCACCAGCGACACATTTGTCTGCCTCGCGAACGGCGCATCGGGTGTCCGCGTCAGTTTCCCCGCGTCGGCCGCTGCTCATTGGGAGGCGAGTACGGAACCTGTCCCCGCGGATCTTCCCGGCTTGGATAACGTTTCCAAAGAGTTCGCGCTCACCTTGGGCAGGATCTGCCTGTTTCTCACGCGCGAAATTG
>JACPZR010000080.1 GCA_016195395.1 Spirochaetia bacterium | reverse complement strand
GGACAAGAGAGACGAGCATCTTCTGAACGACGAGGAAGCGTCAGCGCTGGAGATGCTTACCGGGGGATCGATTGGGCCGCTCCTGGTTCGTCAGGAAGAACCCGTTTTGGTAGAGGAAAGAAAAATGGCAAAGAAGCAAGTGAAGCAGCAAAAACAGGTCAGGGTCAATCCCATCTCGATCCGGTCCGCAGTGGACCGGCAGTTTGAAGACAAAACGTTATCCGAGCTGGTGCAGGCGCCGCTCCATGCCCTGCAGGGACTCACGCCAAGACATTCCCGGATGCTGGAGGAAGCCTTTGGAGTCAAGACGATCGAGGACCTGGCCAAGCTGAAGTACTTTGAAATCGCAAAAGCGATGGTCATTCTTTCGCGTTACGAAAAGTGATTAGATGGTCTCTTCTTCAAAGGATGCCGGGGCGCCGTAAAAATCCACCAACCGCCTCAGGATTGATTCAGCAACTCCGTTCTGCACATAGACCATGCCCCGTTCCACAAGGTGGCGCAGGCCGTCCGCAGCGATCTGTTTTGAATTAGCGGTGGAGAAGTTCCCTCCGCGCGTCACCGCGAAGCGCTCCACCGCCGGTTCCAAATCTGTTTCTTTGATCTTATGTTTGTGTTCGCTGATGACGCGGGCCACAATGTTTTGGGGTAGAATCTTCAGGTCGCGGTGCCAGGAAGCGTTGATTCGCGCGGCGAGAGCGCACTCGGCTTCTTCTTCCCGGGCAATCCGGCTTACGATCACGGGGGGACTCACCACCATGTGCACTCCCGTTCTACGAGACAAAAAATCCTGAAACGGCACAAAGTCCCGGAGGCCGCAGAGTTCAACGTCATCAGGAACGTTCTCGTACGACAAACTGACCGGCACCACAGCGATTTCTCTGCCGGAATCGTGAAAGGCATCGATGTACGGCGCAAGCAGCGGCGTGCGGATTCCCCCAATCAGGCCGGTGGCGCTGCGGGCTCCTTCCGGAAACACGAGTACGGGTACGGCCCTTTGCACAAGCACGGTGTGACACTCACGCAGGCATGCTGCATAGATGGCATTTCTTGCGCGCTGGATGGGCACACGCATGCCACCCACGCCTTTCATGATCCATTCCCAGAGTTCACCCGAGGGCGGCGCGTCCACCAGTGCAAAACGCGGC
>JACPZR010000204.1 GCA_016195395.1 Spirochaetia bacterium | reverse complement strand
TCCAGCCCAGTTCGCGGCGGGCGCGTTCACTCGATACGCGCTGCTCGCTGTTGGTGTACTCGTCAATCACCGCCTTCGACAACTGGCGCGGGGCGCCGGCAATGACGTTCCCCAGCCAGTCAAAGAGGAGGGCGGCGGGCATCAGGGCGGGCGGGAGAGTCCGCGTGGGAACTTTGAGTCCGGGCATGATCTCCGTGGTAATCTTCATCAGGTCCGACATTTTATAGAAACCATCTGCCGCAATGTAGCGCCCCTGAGCCTTCTTGTTTTCGAAAGCCAGAACATGGGCTTCTGCAACGTCACGGACATCCACGTAGCAGAAACCAAACGGCACGCACACCGGGATCTTCTGCCGAAGCGTCATCTCAAACATCGTCGTGGTGGGGGTGTGACGATAAAAACCCGGTCCAATGATTCCTGAAGGATTGATGCAAACTAAGTTCAGTCCGGATTTTTCCGCAAAGTCCCATGCCTTGTGTTCCGCCTGCGTCTTGGCCACAAGGTACGGCTCAACGGCCTCATCATTCCAGTCCGACTCATCGAGGTCACGGCCCGACGGCGCATTCGTGCCGATGGCCGCTGTGCTTGAAGTGAAGATTACTTTTTTGACTTTCGCTGCATGCGCCGCCTCAAGGACGTTCAGGCCGCCGATCACCGCGGGGTCGATGATGTCTGTCTGTGGATTCTTGGAGACCAGCTGGTAGACTGCGGCCACTTGGAAGACACCGTCCACGCCCTTCATCGCCTGGCGCAGCGTATCCGGCTTCATAATGTCCAGCTCAATGATGTCAACCCCAAGATCCCTGAGCGGTTTTACCTTGAGCGGATCACCGGCGCCGCGCACCCCGGCGCGGACTTTGTACCCTTTTCGGGATAGAAGCGCAACAATGTTGTATCCCACGTGCCCGTTGGCGCCGGTGACGAGTACTGATTTCATGCGGCCGTGATTGCCTTTCCGTCTTCAAGGATCATGCGGATCAGGCGCGTCATCTCCACCGAGTATTCAACGTTCAAGTCCCTCACCACGCCTTCACAGAAACCGTTTACGATCAGAAGCTTGGCTTCATCTTCCGAGAGTCCCCGCGTCTGCAGGTAGAAAAGCATGTCTTCATCGATCTTGGAGACGCTGGCCTCGTAATTCAGAGAGCCTTCCTGGCCGCTTACGTCATTGTAGGGATATGCGTGTGATTCCGAACGGTCGTCCATGATCAGCCCGTCGCATTTGATGTGGCTGTAGGCATTCTCCGCGCTCTTGTCAAACTTCACAAGGCCGCGGTACGAATTGATCCCGCCGTCGAGCGATATGCCCTTGGCGAGGACGTTCGACCGGGTGTTTTTGCCCACGTGGATAACGCGCGCGCCCGTGTCCTGGATCTGTCCGCCGCCGGCAAAAGCAAGCGACAGGATGTCCCCGGTTGCATTGTCGCCCTTGAGGATGATGCCCGGGTATTTGATGGTCTGCGCGCCGATATTCACATCCGTCCACGTTATGTGGGCCGACTCATGGCAGAGGCCGCGTTTCACCGTCCAGTTGTACATGTTCTTCTTCCAGTTCTGGATGGTGGTGTAATGGATGCGCGCGCCTTTGTGCGCCACCAGTTCCACCACGGCTGTGTGGAAGTTTGTGCTGAAATCCTGCACGGAACTGCAGCCTTCGCTGTAGACGATTTCCGACCCCTCGTCAGCGATGAGAAGCGTGCGCTCATATTGGCCGGATGACGCTGCCGTCACTTTGAAGTAGGCCTGGAGCGGCATAGGTGTTTTTACGCCCTTGGGGCAATAGGCAAACGAGCCCCCGCTGAATACAGCGCTGTTGAGCGCGGCAAATTTGTTATCCCCTGACGTGACTATAGTTCCTATGTATTTCTTAACTATTTCAGGATATTCCCTGATTGCCGTGTCGATGTCGCAGAAGAGGATTCCCACATCCGCCAGTTCCTTCTTTACGTTGGCATACACGGTCTCGGAGTCGTTCATCGCTTCCAAGCCTGCCAGATAACGTCTCTCGTGCTCAGGGATGCCCAGTCGCTCAAAGCTGCGCAGGACCTCGGGGTCCACTTCGTCCCACGATTTCTTCTTCTTATTTCCCGCGCCCACGTAGTGAACGTACGATTCCAGATCGATCTTGAACTGGGGGATGAAGCCCCACGCCGGCATGGGCTTGGATTCAAAGATCTCGAGAGCCTTC
>JACPZR010000079.1 GCA_016195395.1 Spirochaetia bacterium | reverse complement strand
GTGGATGACATCATTAATCCCGAGGAGATCGTTGTCCGCTCTCTTGGTGAACATTTCGCGGAGATGTCCCTCTATACGGGCGCGGCCATTCTCGGCGACGGTGAACCCGTTCTCATCTTGGACGTTACCGGCATGGCCAGGTTTGCCGGCGTGCAGGCGGCTCTGGATGTGGATCTCACGGCGGCAGACCGCGCGCGGACAGAGCAGAAGTCACTTACAGACGGATACCTCGTGTTCGAGACGTCCGGCCAGATGTTTGCGGTTGGAATCCGCGGCGTACCGTGGATCGCAGCTGTGCCGGAGCCGCAGATCGAAAGCTTTCAAGGCGTCAATCTTGTCCGCCTCCGGGGCGAAGCGATCCCGATTGCGCGTTTGGACAAACTGTACGACCTCCCCGCACAATCCGATCCTTTGGTTCACCTCCTGGTATTTTCCATCGGCGGAAGAAACGCAGCGATTGCCGCGTCCGTGGTTCATAACGTTAGTTCGGAAATCACAAACATCCAGACAGACCGCATTTCGGGAAGAGGAGTATCCGGCCACACCGTTCACAACGGGCGGATGACCATCGTTCTGGATGCCGAGGCGCTGCTTGGATCACTGCTTGATGAACGTTTCGTTTCCCTCAGCGACATAAAGGAGACAGTATAATGCAGCTCGTAACCTGGTACGTTGGAGAACATCTTTTTGGAATCGATGTGCGGCAGTGCCGCGAGGTTGTGGCGGGTGTGCGCATCACTCCTGTTGCGCATGCCCCGTCGTATCTGCACGGCATAGCCAACCTTCGCGGCGACGTAGTTACGGTTCTCGATCAGCGGATCCTTCTGGGTCATGCATCGGGTGAAACACCCGAGACGAGCGTTATCGTGCGACTGAAAGGCGAAAAACAGAATCTGGCCATCCGGGCTGACCGCGTCTCCGACGTTATGGACGTCACGTCAGACCATATCGAAGGCACGCCGGCCACCGCCACAGAGACGGAAGCGCGCTTTATAGCCGGCGCGGCAAACACGGCGGCCGGGCTGATTGTAATCTTAAATGTTGATGCGGTGATGAAATACAGTCCGGGCAAAACGTCCGGCAGTATTCCCAAGGCCGCAGTGGCTTAAGATTTAAGGAAAAACGGAGAGAGAATATGAATGAGAAAACTAAAAAGTGGAACCCGGCTGTTTGGCTGAAAAACACCAGCATCCGCTTCCGTTTGTACATGGTGCTGGTGGTATTTGGGATCCCGCTCGCAGTGCTTGCGACCCTGATAACCAAAGAACGCGTGCAGGAAGTGGATGCGCTCAAGTTGGAATTGACGGGTTTCCGCATGATCATGCCGGCGATCGACGTTCTGCGTGAGGGAACAAACCGACGCGCCGAAATGGCAGTCTGCATTCTGGGCGGGAGCACCTGCGCAAGAGCACAGGAAACCACAGGCAAGCTGGATCAGGCGTTTCAACGCTTGGAGCAGGAATCCGCTCAAAGCGGCAGCCGCCTTCAAGTTGCTGACATTGTCACACAGATGAAACAGGAGTATCTGGCGCTCAAGGCCCGCGGGACAGCGCTGACCCCCGATGAGAACGATGCTCTTCATCGTTCCATTCTCACGAAGACCATGCGGATCATGCGCATTGTTCAGAATACCGGCGCTCTTTCGTTGGATTCCGATCAGTCAACGTACACACTCGTGGACGGTCTCGTGAACCACATGGCCCCCATGTATCTGGAAAGCGAAGACCTGCGGGTGGCAATGTATCCATACGTGGCGCGACATGTTATGAACGACCGGGGTCGTGAACGCGCGGTCTACGCGCTCGCGACCATTGATCAGAAAGCCCTTGTCTGGAGGGAAAAGCTCGACGGCGCCATCAAAGGGGATGCCGCACTAGAACCGATCCAGCCCATGCAGGATAAAGCCAAAGGCCTGCGTGAGAAATTCCAGGATATCCTGGTCAAGTCCGTGGTCAACGTTGAGCGCATCGGCATGCCCCTTGAGACCTTCTTCCAAGAGTCTAATCCCTTTGTAACCGGCTATGATGACGTGACGGCCTTTGCTTCCGAGTACCTGCTGAAACGCATAGAAGCTCGGTCTGCCGCAAGCGTGAGACAGTTGATCTTCGTGCTGGCAACGGTGATCGGCTCTGTATTGATCTGCGCCCTGCTTCTAATGTTCATTGTCAGAAGCATAACAATGCCCTTGTCCGTCACTGTCGACAAAGTCAAAGTTGTCGCCGGCGGAGACCTGACCCAGCGGTTAGACATCGATTCAAAGGATGAAGTGGGGAACCTTGCTGCCGGCATGAACACGCTGGTGAACAACCTCGACTCCATCATATACAAGATCTTTGACGCATCCAGCCAGCTGACAAGCTCGTCCAACAACCTGTCAGAAGCCTCCAACAGTCTGTCGGCTTCCACAGAACAGTCGTCACGTCAATCGCAGACAATCGCCGCATCGGCCACACAGATGAACCAAAATCTCCAGGTAGTGGCGAGCGCTATTGAAGAGATGTCGGTATCGATTGCTGAAGTTGCCCGGAAGACCGGGGAAGCGGCGTCGATTGCGAACAAAGCCAACGTTTCATCCCGTGAGACAAACACAGTGGTGAAAGCGCTGGGCGAAAGCGCAAAAGAGATTGGAAAAGTCATTGAGACGATTTCCGCGATTGCATCGCAGACCAACCTCCTGGCTTTAAACGCCGCCATTGAAGCAGCAGGCGCTGGTGAGGCCGGCAAAGGCTTTGCAGTCGTCGCGGCTGAAGTCAAGGAACTGGCCCGGCAGTCAGCGCAGGCAACCGAAGAAATCAAACAGAAGATTTCCGCTATTCAGGAAAGCACGGAACAGGCCGTGACCGCCATTGACGGCATCACGAGCGTTGTGGGCGAAGTCAGCGAGATTTCAACCACCATCGCTTCCTCTGTGGAAGAGCAGTCCATCGCCGCGAGAGAAATCGCGCAGAACGTGAGCCAGAGTTCACAAGCGTCATCTGACGTAACAATGAACATTAATGGCGTGTCGTCAGCGGCTAAAGCTGGCGCTCAAGATGCGGGACGCGCGGCGGTACTGGCATCTGATCTTCAAAAGATTTCAGCAGGCCTCTCTGAAATCGTGACACAGTTCAAGTTCTCTCAGAACGGGAAGAATGGTCACGTGGTAGAGCCGAGCCTGAACTAAACGGGATACAAAACACCAGGCGGATTGGATTCACAAATGCTGTCACAAATGAACAAAGAAACAGCTGTTGCAACGGGAAGCATAACGGTAATTATCGTCGATGACTCTCAAGTGCAGCGGAATCTGATCCGCCAGGTCCTGTCCAACGAACCCGGCATAGAAGTGGTGAGCCAGGCATCCAACGGACGGTTGGCGCTGCCTCGTGTGCGCCACTATCGTCCCGACCTGGTGATACTCGACCAGGAAATGCCGGAGATGACAGGCCTGGAACTTCTCTCCGTCATCTGCAGCGATTACCCTGATACAGGAGTGATCATGTACTGCTCCAACACACGTGAATCTGCCCGCGTCACACTGCGCGCGCTCGAAATGGGCGCCCTTGATTTCATCGCCAAACCGTCGATGCTCACGGACGGATACGCCGACCCCACGGAATACATCAAATCGGTACTTGTCCCAAGGATCAAAGCTCTGGCCAAGCGACGCGCGCCGCACAAGCCGCACGCGAACAGATCAGACGTTATACATACACCGTTCATTCACACACATGACACGACAGACGTCTGCGCCATAGGGATCTCGACCGGCGGTCCCGCAGCGCTCCGGCAGCTCTTTGAGCGCCTCCCTCGCGGACTCAACGGATCGCTCCTTATAGTGCAGCACATGCCGCCGCTCTTTACAGGATTTCTTGCCGAATCCCTCGATTCTATCGGCGGCATACGCGCTGTGGAAGCCAAGGACGGGATGACCATCGAAAAAGGAACCGCATACATTGCTCCCGGTGGATCCCACATGACGGTGGAACCCAGCGGTGTTACGCTGCAAATCACAGATACAGAAGCTGAACTCAACTGCAAACCGTCGGTAAACATCTTATTCCGATCTGTAGCGCGGGCGTACGGTCCCCGGGCCCTCGGCGTCATCATGACAGGCATGGGAAACGACGGCTGCGACGGGCTCCGAG
>JACPZR010000257.1 GCA_016195395.1 Spirochaetia bacterium | reverse complement strand
GAGGAACATCCGCATAACGTCGTTTCCTGGGAGACGTTTGAACAGCGCCGAAACCCTGCTCTTCCGGGAGGGCCGGCTCCGGATTTCCGGGAGTACCGGATCCTCGGCAGAAACCCCGGCGGCATCGTGCGGATGCGCGGGAATGGCAGACTCGTCCGGCTCCCCTGCCGGTTGCGGGTCGTCTGCTTTCTTTGAGCGCTTGAGCCAGCCGAACATGCCTCACCTCCCCTCTTCAAAACGGAGCTTTGGGATCTCGATTTTCGTGCGCGGGGTCCATGATCTCTTTACCACGTCCCCGGTGTCCGTATCATGTTCAACAAACGTTATGAGTCCCAATTCATCCAGATCGAGTCCGAGTTCAAGTTCCAGCTGGTTGACCGACAGGGCAAAGTCCACACGCTCCTTGATCAAGGCCTGACGCGCAGAGATGAGCTTTACTTCTTCGGTGAAGAGATCGGTAAGGGAGGTTTCACCGCTTTCGTATTTCTTGAGTTCGATCTCGAATCTGCGGTCCCGGACAGCGAGTGCTTCATCGGCAAGCTCAAGGGAGCGTTTGCGGTCGTCGTAGTCGCGCACGAGCCGTTCAATAGTCAGTTCCACCTGCCGAGCGAGGACCTCCTGCTTGTCCTTCGTGCGCATGACTTCCATGGCACCGCGGAGCTTGGGTTCCTGCCATGCCGCGTTGTCGTAGATGTCGACGCTTCCACCGGTCGAGACGGAGCGCTGGGACTCGTTTTTCGAATGGTTGACTGATCCGTCATTCTTTACGGACGATCCGGCGATTGGAAAACTGATATTGATACCCACTCCCCATTCGAGAGTGCGTGGGGGCCACTTGTCCCCCGTCTTGCCGTAATGTCCCGTAAGGGAGATCGTCGGGAGATAGTAGCGTTCGGCAATCCGGTACTGCATCTCAGACTTGAGCCGGTCGACGCGCGCCTGACGCAGATCGGGCCGGTTCTCCTGGGCGGTGCGCACCATATCGTCCTTCGATGCCTTCAACGGGGAGACGATGAGGGAAGACAGGTCGAGGACCTTGATGGCGGGAATCTCCTTTTCGGGCATTCTCAGAAAGAGCGCGAAATCGTTCAGGGCGTCGGTGTAGCCGTTTTCTTCTTTGCGGAGCGCAAGTTCCCTCTGTTTGAATTGGTTGCGAATTTCCGCAACGTCAAGGGCGGTAATGCCGCCGAGCCGGTGCTCTGCTTCGGATTTCCGAAGAAGGGCGGCGGAACTCTGTAG
>JACPZR010000221.1 GCA_016195395.1 Spirochaetia bacterium | reverse complement strand
CTGCGGTCGAGCTTTCCGGGCGTCCCGTATCCCGAGGACCGTCCTTTCAACGTCTTGTCTTCAGGGGAACGACACCGGACACTTCTGGCCCGCGCGCTGATTGCCCGCCCGCCCCTCCTTATCCTTGACGAGCCCTACGAATCTCTCGACATCCCGGCGCGCATTGCGCTGGAAAAACTGCTGGAGGCCGTTGTGACGGAAAGTGGGATGAGTACTGTAACCATCCTGCACCGCGTGGAAGAAATCCCCCCCTTCGCCACTCATGCGCTTCTGTTGAAGAACGGGGCGGTTGCCTTCTCCGGGCCCGTCAGAGAAGTTATCACTTCGCAGACATTGTCAGACCTGTACAACGCGGCGCTCCGGATTGAAACCTTCGGGGTCCGATTTGCCTGTTTCCCCGCATGAAGAAGAAAGAACACATCCTGTTTGAAGCACAGAAGAGTTTTGTGCAAGGGCTCATCCCCGCGCCCGACCAACGCGTATCCGTCCAAGTCACACCAAACGGACCTGTACTTTTCTGGCAGGGGAGCGCTCTACAGAGCGTGCGAAACGCGCAGTTAGAGGCCGAGCGCCGGGCTGCAGAGTTGCGTCTTTCGGAAACTATCATTTTTTTTGGAGCTGCGGCCGGAACCACAATCCGCTTGGTGCTGGAACGCGGCGCGTCCCGCGTTATCTGGTTTGAGCCATTGGGAGGGATTCTTCATGCTGCGTTATCTGTTACTGATCTGTCGCAGTGGCTGTCCAACGGAAGCCTGATCATTTTCTGTGGAAAGCCTTCTCAAGAGGATATAGCGCGGATTCTTGAGGGGTCGCGGAATGCTGAGACGTTATTTGTCCCGCACAGATCATCGTACCGGATCTCGTCAGCCTATGAAGAAATCCAGCGGAGCTGCGAACGAATCCTGAACCGCAGGGAAGTCAACATGGCTACTCTGGCGCGGTTTGACCGCACGTGGACCCGCAACCTCTATGAGAACTTTTCCTTCCTTCCCGGCGCGCGCCCCGTTTCCCGCCTCTTCGGCCTTGCGCAGGGAGGGAGCGCCGTCATTGTGGGAGCCGGACCTTCTTTGTACGATTCTCTGGATGACATCCGCGCTGCGTCAGAGCACGCGCTGCTCATCGCCGTGGACACGTCGCTTTTGATTCTCCAGCACGCAGGGATTGACCCGGATATCGTTTTCACCGTGGACCCGCAGCCGTTGAACCGCGCTTATTTGGAAGGTTACACAGGGAGAGCGTTGTTTGTTGTCGACCCCACCACAAGTTTTCACTCGCTGCGGCTCCTTCATCCGGATTCCACATTTTTCACATGGTCGCCTTTTCCGCTCGCGCGGCTCTTCTTGGAGCGCTTGCAGGAGGATCCCGGAGAAATTTCCTTCGGCGGGTCCGTGTCCACCAATGCCTACGACCTGGCGGTACGCATGGGCTGCTCGCGCATTCACCTGGTGGGACAAGACCTGTCGTTTCCGGGCGGATTGGCTCACAGCAAGGGCGCGATTCTTGAGGAGCGGCTGAACACCAAAGAATGCCGGATATTCCGACGGGAAATGCACAACTATCGACAAATGTCAGCTCTCCCCGTGCGTTATCTGCCGGGGCTGGACAACCAACCTGTTCCCACGAACGACAAACTGCTCATCTTCCATAATTGGTTCTCCTCCCGGATCCCGGCTGACATGGAACGAGGAATCACGGTAGTGAACTCCACGGTACGCGGCGCCAAGATTCCGCCCCTCCCCCGTGCCGGCCTCAAGGAAATCCCGTCGTCTCCGCGAATCCAGGAAATCAGAAGAAAGTTGGGTGAGGCAGCACACGCCCCCATGAGATTCGACCGCAAGTCGCTCATGCAGGCGTTGGAAGATCTTCGCGGCAAGCTCCAAGCCGGCGCAGGCATCCTTCGAAGGTCCGTGGAGACGTCACAGGAACTGCTGGACGCGTTGTCCCACCCCGACCGAACAGGAAGCGAAAAAACGCAGAGCCGCGCGGCACGGGCGCTTGACGAGCTGGACGCAGAACTCCGGGCAGACGCGGATACGGCAGAGATCATCGGCAATACGACGCAGGCCGCCATCTTCCGTATCACCGATGACTGGGGTGGGCAGACGGCAGACGAAAGCGCCAACCTCCGGAATGCGCGAAAAGCGCACCGATTGTATCAGGAAATGGAGGCAGCCGCTGTGCTTCAGATCCGCTGGATCGAAAAAGCTATCCGCGGCATGAAACGTCAGACACGCTGAGGAGCGCCCCCGGCCATTGCGTGATACAGCCGGGAGAATTTGAAATTGGGCACGCGCCGGCCGGAGCGGACGGACAATTGGGGATGAATCCCCTTTACAAAGAACATCTCGAGCTCGCCCTTGTTCTTGGCAGCGATCCTTCCGCGTTCTTCCAGCTCAAAGAAGTCCCCGACCTGCTCCGCCGTTCGGCGGCTGATGTTCACTGTGCCGGGCATGCCTGACGACTGGATCCGGCTCGCGGTATTGACCGTATCACCCCAGATATCAAAGTTGAAGCGGTTCAACCCTACGATGCCGCCGGTCACCGGCCCTGTGTGGATTCCTATCCGGAGTTCCCAGGCGGTCAATCCCCGCTTCTCGCGGCTCTTCTTGTATTTGCGCATGAACTCCTGAATGCGAAGCCCGCAGAGCACTGCGTCCACAGCGTGTGTTTGGTTGGGCGACAAAATTCCCCCGGCACACATATAACAGTCTCCAATCGTTTTGATCTTCTCCAGACGGTTCTGCTCCATGATCGCGTCAAAGTGTGAGAAGCACCGGTTGATCTCCGCGATCAAGTCTTCCGGAGGCATTTGTTCTGCAATATTTGTAAAACCTACAATATCTGCAAACATAACGCTGGCGGATTCCACGTGCCGGGGCTTCACATAGCCGGTCGTCTTCAATTCTTCGGCTATCTGGAGCGGCAGAACAGTGGTGAGAATGTCGTCGGCACGCTTCAAGGATGCTTTCAAGGCGCGGTCAAAATAAGAAAACGTGGCGTCGTTCAGGGCGTCGTGCTGTTCCAAGAGAATCGACCAAGCGTCGTCTCCCAGCCCATGGTCTGTTACGATGCGCCGCAGAGCCTCACTCATGCGCGAAGCCAAGGCATAGATTCCGCCGAACGTTAGTTCGCGGCCGCGCTCACGGGCGCCCTCCAGAATTTTTCCGTAACGAATGAGCATTGCACGTCGGCTGGAATCGGTCCCGTGCTTGAGATCAATGAGTCGCGCCAGAAATCCCTGGTTATACAGCTTGAATGTCGATTTGGCATAGGGCACCTGTACCGGGCCCACACCGTCGGCCCACCACTGCTCAAACATGTTGAAGGCCACCGGTTCCAGGACTGCTTCCGGGAATTCTCTGTCCAAGTCCGCGAGCATCTTCACTGTCATATCATGAAATGTCAGTCCCTCGTACGTAACGGCCTGCATCAGAGCGACGGGCTTGGTGAGCTCGGCCTCCAAGTGCCTGCGAAAGAATCGCGCTACCAAGAGCGACAACTGATATCGAACGGGCGGTGTCATGATTGGGCATTCACTTGAGATCGGCTCCAAATCTCAAGCCTGAAAGGATGATTCTTTCGTGACCGCGCAAGCCACCGCGACTTTTTTGGCTGTGATGATCCGTTCACCAGAACTCCTGGCGCCCGCTGGAAATGTGCGTAAAATGCGCACAGCCTGGGACTTTGGCGCAGATGCGGTGTATGCAGGCCTTCCCAAGTATTCGTTGCGGGCCAGAAACAATGAGTTCACTCTGGACGACATCGCGCTGGCAGTCGCGGAGGCCGCGGAACGACAGAGAAAGTTTTTTTTGACTGTCAACCTGTTCAGCCACAATCCCAAAACCAAGACGTTTGAGCGGGACATGGAGCGTGTCCTTGAACGGGCCGTGCCGCATGCGCTCATCATGGCGGACCCGGGACTCATCATGATTGTGCGCCAGAAATGGCCCCATATTCCGGTGCATCTTTCTGTTCAGGCGAATACGGTCAATTACCAAGCAGTGAAGTTTTGGCAGAGTGTGGGTGTGCGGCGCGTGATCCTTTCACGCGAGTTGTCACTGGATGAAATCAAGGAAATCCGCGAGCGCTGTCCTGATATGGAGCTGGAGGTGTTTGTCCACGGCGCCATCTGCATCGCCTATTCGGGACGTTGCCTCTTGTCCGGTTACTTCAATCATCGGGACGCGAACCAAGGCGTCTGCACAAACTCCTGCCGCTGGAACTACAATGTAATACCCGCCGCGGAAACGGGAACCGGCGACGTTGTCCCCGCGGCGCTGCATACAGATTCCCACTCATCATATCTGCTGGAAGAGAGCACACGTCCCGGGCAGTTCATGCCCATCTATGAAGACGAAGACGGCACCCATATCATGAACTCCAAGGACCTGCGCGCGGTTGAGCACGTGGACGCTCTGGTGCGTCTTGGCATCGATTCTCTCAAGATCGAAGGCAGAACCAAGTCCCCGTACTATGTAGCCCGCACCACGCAGACGTACCGTCGCGCCATTGACGATGCCGTTGCCGGGCGCCCCTTCAATGCCGGACTGCTGAAAGACTTGGACGCGCTGGCCAGCCGGGGATATACCCAGGGATTCTTTGAACCGCGCGGACATGCAGACCACCAGAACTACGAAACAGGAGTGACCACAATTCCTGATGCACGTTATGTGGGTGACGCCCTTTCGTATGACAGAGAAACCAAGCGCGCAAAAATAGCTGTCCGCAACCGATTTGTCACCGGGGACCTTTTGGAATTTGTGATGCCGCACGGGAACAACGTTATCAAAGCCGGCGTCATCTACGATCTTTCAGGAAACCCGTTGGCCGCGGCCAAGGGCGACGGGCATGTGGTGCTTGTGGACGTGCCGTTTGAGTGCCAAGGGGCTTTGATCACAGCAACGGCAGTTATGTGATTCAGAACAACACGGACATGGCCGCGTAAACTCCACGGACGATTTCATAATTCCCCGCCTTTGGCGCATAAGAGACCGCCGGCGTTCCTGCCGGAGAAGCGGGAAATGTAACGTTCATCTGATGATAGTGAACATAACTAAAGAAAGAAGAATTATGGTCGTAGCCAAGGTGCAGACGAAATCGGTCAAAGATGCGGCAGGACAGGGAGAGGTCCACCTCCCCTCCGCGAAACAGCCCGCGTGTGTGCGCCGTCCCTGATGAAATCAGAAGAGCGGCTCCCGGCGGAAAGGTAACGCTCTCCGCGGCCACGCTGCCGTTGCCGGCGAAACGCGTCCCCGTCGTATAGAATATCTTGGTGGCCACTGTGACGGACAATGACTCCGTCAACTGCCCCGTTAAACGGGCATTGCCGGACAATCCATACGTAAAGAAATACTCCTGGTACGGAGAGCCCTGGAGGGTGTTGTAACCGTAGACGTACTTGTTGATGTTCTGCACACCTCCGCCCGCGTAGAAATTCCAACCGGGATAGACAGACATGCGGCGGGCAGCCGTGACCAGCGCCTCCGAACGTGCCACGGGATTCAAATATTGACGGGTGAGAACCGCGCTCCCCGGCGCGGTGCGGAGAACGACGGTATTGAGAACGGGCAGTTCTATTTCGTAGTAGGACACTTCGAATCGCCAGGGAACCATGCGGTCTTCGTAGCTCAAGACCGCCGGGACCAGCACATTTTCATTTTGCCGGAGCGGGCCTGTGAGGACCGGCTCGTAAATCTGCACATAAGAGGATCTCTGC
Source organism: Spirochaetia bacterium (assembly GCA_016195395.1). The sequence continues at coordinate 1,349 of JACPZR010000221.1, read as the reverse complement.
GTGTAGGACGTATACTCGTAGGGAGTATACGTAAAAGTCTGTCGCTTCAGCAGCAGCTCAAATCCAGACGCCTGTGGGGAATCGGCGGCACTTTGAGTCTGGCTCTGCAATCCCTGCGAGAAGCAGAGACAAGCGATTATGAGGAGCGCTGAAAAAAAGCTCCATCCGTCCCGCCGCATGGGCCGGAAAACAAGTGCCAGAGGGACGCCACAGAAAAAGAACGACACGATTGGTTTGACTATGATGACTAGAAACGTTCTATTCTGCACCTTGACCACCCTTCTGTTTGTATCCGCTGCACACGGAGAAGGTGATACAACAAAACAAGACCCTGCGCCGAATGTGGAGCGCCGGGCCGGGCACTGGAGTTTCCAATGGGGATACAACCGCGATTCATATACACAAAGCGACATCACCTTCACCGGGCCCGGATATAAATTCACCCTGAAAGACGTGGTGGCGTATGACAAGCCGGAACGCGTGAGCGGAGTATATTTGGACCCAAGCATGTTTGAGGTGCCTCAATACAACTATCGCTTCACGAAGAATATCACAGATCACGTCTTTTTCTCGATTGGGCATGACCATCTGAAATACGTGATGCGACGCGGCCAAGAATCCAACATCTACGGCTACATCGATCCCAATGTGGCCCAATGGCACAGGCTGCACACATCCGCGGAATCCGCTCCCTATACCATTCTCTTTCCAACGGGCGGATACCAGCGCTACGACGGTTTTCACAACGGCGAACCCATCGCACTGACGCCGGATTTCTTGAAATACGAACACACGGACGGTTTCAACTTTTTCTATGCGGACGTGGGCGTCATTCATTCACTCTGGACATCTCCCGCCGGAGACAGCGCGGTCAGCATTCTAGGTTCCATCGGCGCAGGACCTGCCATCTGTAGATCCGACGTGCGGCTTTTTGGAGAAGGCCACAACAATCGCTTCCATTTCTCCGGCTACGCCGTTGCCACGTACGTTGCATCGAGGGTGGATATCGCAGGGAAGGTCTTTGTGGAATTGGGCGCCAAATCCGGCTATGCAACGTTGACTGACGTTATCACCACAGGGCGAACGCAGGAACGAGCCAAGCAGAACTTTGGCTTTCTAGAGACTATCGTGAGCGTGGGAACCACTTTCTAACCAAGCTAAATACGTCAGGTGAAGCTCATGAAATTCACGAGACTCAAATCGGTGCGCTTCAAGGCAGCCCTCATCCTGTGCGCACTGCTTCTCTTTCTGTACCCTGTAGGTTCTGCGTTTGTGAAAGCCCAGAATGCAGGCACAGAGCAGAGTGTCATCAAGGTCGCGGATGAGCATTTCGCAAAAGCGAAAGGGAT
>JACPZR010000220.1 GCA_016195395.1 Spirochaetia bacterium | reverse complement strand
TTCTCTGTTTCGCGGAACTTGTCCACTTCCACCCAGAATTTGCCGGGGAGGCTGAGGCCGGAGTTGAATACGTAGCTGATGCGATCGGCGCCTTTGCCCAGGCCGCCCGCGAGACTCGCAAAGGGATTGCGCTGCCAGATCAAAGAAATCAGCGAGAACCCCAAGCAGAACGTGAGGCTGAAAGTGTTCTTATTGCGCCAGAGAATTTCCCAAAGCATAGGATTTACCGGATTGGCTCCATTGCCCGTGCACCGCTTGATGAATTAAACCCGGAAACCCTGAGTTCTGATCCATCGCATCGGCGAAGGTCAATGTGGCTGGGGGTCATTTCAGACCAGAGCGAATGCGCTTGATCTCATCCAAATACTTGCCGGTTCCGATGACCACACAAGTCAGCGGATTTTCGGCGCGGAAAACGGGAACACCAGTTTCTCGGCTCAGGTATTTGTCCATCCCCTTCAAGAGGCAGCCGCCGCCCGCGAGCACAATGCCGCGTTCCACGATGTCTGCCGCCAATTCAGGAGGCGTTCTTTCAAGAGTGCTTTTTACGGCTTCCAAGATGGCGTCCAGCGGCTCTTTGAGGGCTTTGCGGATTTCATTGGAGTCAATCTCCAAGGTGCGCGGCAGACCGCTGATAGCGTCACGTCCGCGAAGCTCCACAACCTCGGTCCGCTTTTCCGGATAGGCGTTGCCGATGGTGATCTTCACGTCTTACGCGGATTTCTCACCAATGACCAGGTTGTACTGGGTGCGCAGATAACGGACAATGGCCTCATCAAACTCGTCCCCACCGATGCGGATGGAATCAGAAATGACCATCCCGCCCAGAGAGATCACCGCGATTTCCGTGGTTCCACCGCCGATGTCCACGATCATGCTGCCAGCCGGCTCATGAATGGGAACATTGGCTCCAATCGCGCTGGCCAAGGCCTCTTCAATCAGATAGATTTCACGCGCTCCAGCCTGCTCCGCAGACTCGCGCACGGCGCGCTTCTCAACTTCCGTAATGCCGGAGGGAACACCAATGACCATCCGTGGCTTCACAAGGGTTGTCCGCTTGTGCACCTTCTGGATAAAGTAGCGGATCATTTTCTCCACGGTTTCAAAGTCCGCGATCACACCGTCTTTCATGGGACGGATGGCGACAATGTCTCCGGGAGTTCTACCCAGCATGCGCTTGGCTTCATGGCCCACGGCAAGGACCTTGCCGGTGGAGGACTGAACTGCCACTACAGAGGGTTCGGAAAGTACGATGCCTTGGCCCTTCACGTACACGAGCGTGTTCGCAGTCCCAAGGTCGATTCCCATATCATTGGAAAAAAGGCCGTAAAGATAGTCGAGAAACATATATAATCCGGGGGCGAAATGACCGTGCCCATATGGCAGGTGGGGCTGTCAAGAAAACCATGTTCTTGGCGGTTTTCGAGGGTCCGGGCTGGCTGTCCCGGGCGCCGCACGCGGGAGCCTGTGTCGCAAATCCCATACCCACCCGCTCCTGAAGCCGGGCGCGCGGGTGACTCGCGTTTTAACGAATTATAATGATATTTCTAGATATATCCAATATGCGGTTTATCATACTCCGTATTTGCGTGAACGAAGGAAAAACATTGCTCCATGAAAGGGGGTGACCATCCTGGAGCATGCCCACGCACCGTGCATACGTGCCTATCGGCGCGCTGCTTCTGACCCTGACTCAATGCACATTCGTCAAGACCGAATGCGATGGCACGGATCCCTCTTGCCAGCCGACTCTGCTCCTCTTGAGACCCGCCTCGACGGCCTTGGTCTGCCGGGCCATCGACCCGCCCACATCCAACCGGATTACGGTGACAAGCCTTGCAGATAACGCGACATCCGGCGACGGCTTGGTAACTCTCCGGGAAGCGGTGGCGGCGGTCAACGGCGTAGGCAATGCAGACGTTGCCGCGGGAACAGGAACGGAGACCATCGACCTCAGAAATCTTTCTGGAACCATCTCCCTTACATCGTCTCTGGCGATCACGAGCTCCCCGTCGATCATCGGCCCTTGTCCGTTGTCGCTTACCATCAGCGGGGGGAACACGACCCAAAACTTCAACCTCACCGGGGCAGGCAGCGTATTCTTGGCCAACCTGAACATCACGGACGGCAAGGTGACCGGCCAGCAAGGGGGCGACGGAATCGTTGCGCCCCCGAATGGGCGGAGCGGCGGCGGGGGCGCGGCGGGCATGGGCGGCGCGCTTTTCTTGAGCGGCGGTAGTCTCACCATCGATACGATTCTCTTCTCTGCAAATACCGCTGTGGGCGGCCGTGGCGGAAATGCAGGCGGTATCGCCGGAGGGGGGATATCCGGAGCCGCTGGAGGGGGGCCTTTCGGAGGAGCAGGTGGCGCCGGCAATTCGGGCGTGGGGAATGGCTCTACTGGTGGGAATGGCGGCTATGGCAGCGGCGGCGGAGCCGGCGGGTCCAGCAACGGGGTCTGTACCCCCTCATGCGGCGGCGTGGGCGGCACGGGAGGACTCTATGGCGGCGGCGGCGGTGGCGGATCATCTCCGTTTGGCAACGACGGACTGGGCCCCGGGATCGGCGGGACATTCGGTGGGAACGGCGGGAATGGCTTTGCGTCGGCCCCCAGTGGAGGCGGAGGTGGCGCCGGTTTAGGTGGGGCGATCTTCGTGCGTTCGGGAACGCTCCGAATCACAAACGCGGTCTTTCAGGGAAACCAAACCCAGGGCGGCGCTGCGGGATGCGGGGGTTATTGCCCGGCAGTGGAGCCGTCCATGGGCAGCGCGGGCCAAGGCAAGGGCGGAGCGATTTTTGCGGATACCGGGGTGACTTATTCGTTCACTAAAGTGCAACACACCGGCAACTCCGCAGCCAATGCAGGGTCCACCGCAACCGACAACAATGATGTCTACGTTCCGTAGCGGAACATAACGTCACACAACGTTACTGCGGCGCGCCGGGCCCTGAAGGAATCATGTGATACACGAAGTTGGGCTGTATGGCTTTGACCAGCGGGACTTTTGCCGCTGCGCTCTTCAGCGCTTCCAAGCCGGGATCCATTTTGAGGCGCATGAGAAAAACACCGGGCGTATTGGAAAGAGGCGTCACCGACTCTACGTTGAACTGTTTGAAGGCGTCCGTGATTTCGCGCGGTCCCGCGTTCCCGTTAACAGTGACAAGGTACTCGCCCGGAACACGGAACTGCGCCTCGGGCTGTTCAGAAGCCGTGCGGACTCTCACGTTATCTGCGTCCGTCCGCCCGCCGCATGAGGCGGCGAGCAGGATAAAGACTGGGACCAGAACCCTCACGGACTGGACACGGTGAAGGTCGACGGGTCAGGAATCCACTTCAGGGCTCCATTGGCGTCCGCCACCTTGCCTGATTTCGTGTTGTTGGTAAATGCCGACGCAGCATCTCCGCCGTTCAGGATCGCATTCACCGTGTCGGCATATGTGTAGTTGGGATTGCGGGCCCTAATCAGCGTGGCAATCCCCGCTACGTGTGGCGTAGCCATCGATGTGCCGTTCTCGAGGGCATACGTGGTGTTCGTCACTTTGTGGCCTTCAATCGTCAATCCGGTCAACGCCACTCCGTCATATGTTGTGTTGGCATTTGTATCTGTGACGAGCCTGAAACCGATGGAACATGTGGACGTCAAGCAGCCAGCCGTAATGTCCGTGGTCCAGCTGTAGAACTGCCCGGTATGCGTGGATCCGGCCACCGTAAGCGATGTGGTGCCGGCAGAGAACGGGTCGCCGCCGCCGGATTTGTAGTTGTTCGTGAAGATGTCCCCTGCCTGGGAAACGTCCGCCCAGAAGGCAAATTTGTAGGTGACATAGTCGTACGTAGACATGGAAGACAAATCGAACGTCTTGTAGACTCTGTCGTCACGGCTATTGCCCACAGTGCCGCCGCCGCACCAGGTTGTCCCCACGCCGGAACCGGGGTTGGCCATGATGGGAGTGACGGGGGGGAAGTTGCAGTTCGCGAAGGACCAGGTATTGCTGGGTGACGTTGTCCAACCGCTTGAATAGTCGTCCGTGATGAATGTCTGCGTGATAAATGAGCTTCGAATGTTAGTTCCCGGCGCAGCAATGTCCACTTTCCGGCTGTTCGCTGTGACGTTGCTGTCATAGTCGGAAAAAGAGGCGCGGGCGTAGGCTTGGTCGGCTGCGGCCACACAGATGATGTTCGCCTGCGTATAGTCGCACGGATAACTGGCTGTGACGTTATGATCCTGATTGGAATTGCCGGCGGCAACCACAACAACGACGTCGTTCGTAGCCGCCGTATCAAGGGCCGTTGAAAACGTAGCGTCGTACGTGGGGCCACCCAATGACATGTTAATGACTTTTGCGTTTCCGTTCCCTGCCCCGGTGGCCGCGGCAAAGTTTACGCCCTCTACGATATCAGCTGTGGTGCCGCTGCCCGCTGCGTTCAGCACGCGCACGGCAAGAATCCTGGCCTTCCAGCAGACTCCGGTTCCGCCAAGAGAGTTATTGCCTACAGCTCCAATGGTTCCGGCCACGTGTGTGCCGTGTCCGTTGAGATCCAACGGGTCGGCATCGCCGGTCCCCACAAAGTCGCAGCCCACAGAGCCTGTTCCGCCCGGGCAGGTGTACGAACCGGAGACCATGCTGCCGGACAGATCTTCGTGATTGTAGTTCACGCCGGTGTCGATCACGGCCACAATCGGCCCGGAGTTGGCGCCGCCGCCGGATGCCACCGTACAGTCTGTGATTGTGTTCCAAGCGGTTTCGGCGTCAATATCCTTGCCTGACGAGCCGGGGTTGTTCGTAGCGTACACAGAACTTGAAATCGTCTGCGCGGTATTCTTCAAGCCCCAGTACTGCGAGTACAGCGGATCATTGGGCGCGGCAAGGGCGTGATAAATGTAGTTGGGTTGGACATACTCAATGTTAGGATCCTGCGACATGTAGGCGATGGCCTGGTCCACAGTCATGCCGGGACGCGTGCGCGCCAGATGGAGCGGCCCTTTGCCCTGAGGCTGAAACGACAACGCCTTGACCAGACCGCCGGCAGACTGCGCGGTATAGGACGCCGCAGCTTCGTGGGTCATGTGCTGCTTGTACTGAATCAGCACCTCTCCCTGCACATACTGCGGCACAGCGAGCGAGAACTGACGCTGGATGGGCTGGGCTACAAGGGCCGTCGTGGCCAGAGCCAATG
>JACPZR010000219.1 GCA_016195395.1 Spirochaetia bacterium | reverse complement strand
TCCAAGGGATGCCCGCTGGGCTTGATCATCGACATGAGTTGGCGGTAGAGCGTTTCGTTGGGATACGCGAGCTTCCCCAGCGTTTCTGCCTCGGTGCCCAGCACCAGAAAGGAAAAGGGCAGGGCGACTCCGGCCGCGATATAATAGAAGAAACTGGTGGGAAGCGGGCGGCCAACCAAGGCCTCTACAATGAATCGAGGCCTCAAGAGCGCGAGAACAGCCAAAATTCCCGCGATTGGGATCACGAAGGTGAACGACATCGCGAGTTTGAATGCGTAGCCGCCGTAGGGCGAAAACGCGGGATAAAGGTCGGCGAGAACCCCAGTGATCAGGGTCCCGACGCTGATGTTCCCGATGGCAAACAAGACCACGAGCGCAGTGGCCGAAAGCCCCGCCACAATGCCCTCCAATGCCCGTCGTGCCGACACGGGGCCAACCTTACAGTTCCCAGCCCCCCTGTCGATTGGAAATGACTCAAGCGGGCGGCTCATTCGGCGATCCTATGATGAACCCTTATGATTGAACTACACCGACTGAACGATACGGTTTTCTACCTCAATCACCGGCATATCGAAACGATGGAGGCGCTCCCGGACACGGTCATCATGCTCACAAACGAGCGCCGCTATATCTGCAAGGAGAAGCCGGAGGAGATCGCCCAGAAGATCGTCGACTTTAACCGTAAAATTTTCGAGCAGAACTTTCAAGAGGCCGTCGATATTTGAGTTGAGAACGTATCCTTATTAAGGAGTGCGGCCGGTCGCTTTGAGCGGCTGCAATACCAGGCATGGCTGACGAAGAAGAAAGAGAACAGGACAGCGAGGAAGAGGGCTCTACCCCCGCGGCGGGGGAGTACCAACCCACCGCCGCATCCGGACTTGGGAAGATTATCAGGATTCTGATCTACGCAGCGCTCGGCGTTGCGGGGGTTCTCTTGATGTCGATCATTGCGTACTACGTGGCAATGTTCGCCGCGTCGCGCCAGTACAAAGAAGTGGCGTCGATCGCGGTGGTAAAGCCGCCTCCACCGATGGAAGCCTTTGAGCTCACGGAAGACTTCAAAGTCAATACGGCGGACACAGGGGAGACTCACTTTATCAAACTGCGTTTGAGTTTTGGGTTTGAACCGGGCAACGCCCAGCTGGCCGTTGAAATCGCGCAGCGCAAGCCGCAGCTTCGGAACATCATCAACTTGATCCTCGCGGGCAAGAAGAAAGAAAACCTGGCCACCGTGCAGGACCAACTCGACCTGCGTGAAGAGATCAAGGCATCTGTGAACCACATTCTTTCAGAAGGGAAGATCGCGGAGGTCTACTTCAACGAATTCATTGTGCAGTAATCCTGATGAGGTACTATTCGCGGACACCAGAAGAAGTTGAAGACCGGTTGAGCAAGCGTTCGATTCGAAGCTCGCGCAACCGCATGCTGGGCCGCGTCATCATGTTTGTGAACGTTATGGTGCTTGGCGCTGTGGTTTTGTTTGTCCGACAAACCAAGCAGTCGCAGGACGCGTCCAAGCATGAACCGCAGAATCTTTCGTGGAACGGCTTGACCGTCACCGCCGGGTGCAGGGAAGACAAGTGCCTGATGAAGATGGAACCGGTACAGAGCGCCGGCCGTC
>JACPZR010000218.1 GCA_016195395.1 Spirochaetia bacterium | reverse complement strand
GCAACGAGGGCGCCCGGGCGCGAGCCGGCAAACGTGGGCGAAAAATACATTCCACCGGGCCAGTCGGTTGTGGTGTAGTACTGGTGGTGGCGCAGCTTCCATCCCCTATAGAGAACCACGGATGTGCCCTTGGCAGCGTACCCAAACTTATGCGTGTCCGCGGACATCGACGTTACTCCCGGCAGACGGAAGTCGAACGGAGGAACCGGATAGCCAAGCTTCTCCGCGAACGGAAGGACAAACCCGCCCAGACAAGCGTCCGTGTGAAATCCAATGCCGCGCTCCCGCGCCAGTTCCGACATCTCTTCAATGGGATCGATCACACCGTGGGGAAAACATGGAGCGGAGCCCACGATGACAATGGTGTTCGCGTTGATTGCCTTCTTGCAGGCCTTGACGTCCGCGCGGAAGTCCGGACCTGTGGGGATGCGTCGTATCTTGATGCCGAAGTACTGCGCAGCCTTTTCAAATGCGGTGTGCGCGCTCACGGGGAGGATCATCTCCGGTGTTCTGATTCCAAATTCCGTGCGGGCGCGGTCCCGGTACGTCTTCATAGCAAGAAGGATACTTTCCGTGCCGCCCGATGAAACAGACCCGCAGATGCCGTTTTCATCCGCAGTGCCGCCCGCATGCGCCGCGCCGAGCATGGTGGCCGTCATCGAAATGATCTCAGACTCAAACTTGGAACCGCTGGGCCACAGGTCCGAGTGGAGCGGGTTCATCTGTGAGTAAAGGCCGTAGACCTGATTCAGAAAGTCGATGTGCGACTTGTCTCCATGATACACCGCGCCGGATACAAACCCCTGCTTCCAGCGGCCCTCTTCGCGGGTCCGCATTTTCTCGAGGTCCTTCAGGATGTCCTTCCGAGCGCGCCCCGCTGACGGAAGCGATGCAAACGTAGGGAGCTCGCCCTTGTACGGCTTCAAGGATTTGGCCAGATCGTCCGCAATGGAACCTGTTTCCTTCTCCACCTGTGCCTTCACAAATGACAGACTGCGCAGGGCCCGCTCCGCCGCCGGGAAGTTCCGAAACAGCGCTTCTACAGCGCCGAGGACACGGGGGTATTTCTTACGGAAGGACTCCAAGTCTCCAAGGTCCATGTGCGCTCCTTATTTGTTCAGGCGACGGTAGATGCCGCGGTTTTTATTATATATATTTATAAATTCTTTAAACAGTTCGCCGTAGAGCTTGGCGTTGTCCGGATTGGGTGTAAAGGTATTCGCGATCTGCGTCCTGTCCGCAATATCGTCGAACGAGCAGTAGCCCAGCGCCACGGCGCCGATAAAGCCGGCCCCCCGGGCGTTGGCTTCCACCGGATCCTTCACCTGGCGGATGTCTCTGCCAAGCACGTCTGCGATGATCTGGCACCAAACATTGGAACGGGCGCCGCCGCCGATCATGTTGATGGCATCCATTCTTTGGCCGTTGAAGCTCTCCACATATTTTAAGAGCCAGCGCGAATTGAGAGCCACCCCTTCCATGACAGAGCGGACCATGTGGGCCCGTGTGGTACTCAAAGAAACGTTGTAGAACGCTCCCCGCACCGTATGATCTTCCACCGGCGTTCTTTCACCATAGAGCCATGGAGTGAAGATGGCTCCGCCGCTCCCGGGCGGAACCTGGGAAGCCAGGGCGCTGAACTTATCATAGACACCGGCCGGGATGCGGTCCGGCGCCAGCTCATCTTTGGGGAAAAACAGATTGTCGCGCAGCCACGTGAGACAGTAACCTGCGGTCTCCTGCTCGTTCGCGATAAAGTAACGCCCTGGGATAGCTGACGGTAAAGTGGCCATGTTGTGGAATACGTCTGTCTTTTTGAAAGGGACGTGGCATGTCAGCCAAGAGGATGTGCCGATGTAGAGGTGACCCTGAAAATCCCGGACGGCACCGGAGCCCACCGCGGCGGATTGGAGGTCCGGCGTGCCCATAACTACGTGAACGCCCTTCTTCAGACCCAGCTCTTCCGCAATGTCGTCCTTGATGGGGCCCAGGATATCGATGGGACGCAGAAGATCCGGCAGTTTCTCGCGGGGAATGCCCGCCAAGCGAAGAAGCTTGGGATGATAGTCGATCCGGTTGATGTCGCGGTTGTCTGTGACCCAGTGCAGGGCAATGGAGTCGTGGCCGGCGGCAAATTTCCCGGTCAGCTTCAGGTTCAGATAGTCCTTTGGTTCAAGAAATTTATAAGTATTCTTAAATATCTGCGGAAGCTCTTCTTTAATGTAGAGAATGTGCGCAATGGAATCTTTTCCTGACCGCGCCGGAATACCGCCGGTCAAACGCAGCCAGGTCCAGAGCTTGGAGACTCCGTAGCCTTCAAACTGCACAAGCCCTCCGGTCACTTTTTCCGCATATGCGGCGCCGCGGGAGTCCATCCAAATAATCGCGTTACAGAGCGGCGTGCCGCCCGCGTCCACGGCCACTGTTCCCGACCACTGCGTTGTGGTGGTGATGGCGTCAATGGCATCCACGGGAACCAGCTTCTTTGCCAGGAGCTTATGCGTGGCGCGTTTGATAGCCCGCCACCAGTCGTCCGGTTCCTGTTCCGCGCCGCCGTGGGGGAGCAGGTGGAGCTGTGTGGTTTCAATCTCGCAGTGGATCACTTCCCCGTAGGTGGAAACCAAAGCCACCTTGGGGCCGGAAGTTCCCAGATCAAATGCGAGAATGTATTTGTCTTTTGCCATGCCCGGGTGTCCGTCCTTGAACCGACAAACGAGTCCGTGCGATGATCTGCGTCAAGAACTACGCGCCGTGCCAGAGGCCGGACTCTTTGGCCAGAGCAAAGATGTTCCCCTGCTCTCTCTGCTTTTCCAGGAGCGCGTCGTCCATCAGGATCTTGCGGATCACATCCTCCGGCAGATCCTTCATGATTTCGTAGTCACGCCTGTACTGGGTGACCGGCATCTTCGCGCAGAACAGGTTCGTCTGGTATTGGTATATGTGAAGTTCCATCAGAAAGTTCAGGGTATCATAGTCCTCAACGGCTTCCGCTGTGATGACAGCCTCGCGGTTGTCAGCCAGCCGCTTGCAGTAGGCGATGAATGCAAGGTTGTCGAGAAACTTGGTTTTGTCTTCTTCCGCCTTGAATTTGAAACTGATGGGGTCCAGCTTGAACTCCTTGATCATCAGCCCCAGCTCCAGCACCACCTGGTGGCTTTGGCTCCGCAGACCAAAGTCGTCCGCGGCAAAGCTCACGCCGAAGTTCCAAAAATCCTGGCAGACATCTTTCAGGGTACGCTCCCGCTCTTCATACGGCTTCTCTACCAGCTCCAAGCGGACGCTCGACGGATTCAGACCCTTTGCATGAAGCAGGCGGTTGAATCGGCTCACTTTATCGTGTGAGGAAAATGTATCTATCAGGGACTGAGGCGACATGTTGAACTTTAAGAGGCCCGGCGTGCGCTCGCAGGCAATCAGCAGTTTTTCCAATATCAGGAGTTCGATGCGGTTTATGTCCTGCTCCTCAGGAATGTCACCGATCAGGTCCGCATAACGTTGATATAACGCTCCTCCCACAAACACTTCGCCGCCTTTTACGGAGAATGTTTTGTCTTTGGGGTCGTAGTAGACGGTCGGCTGGATCACCGCCTCATCCGCGTTGGCGGCAAAGTATGCGTTGGCGCGGTTGAAGTACGTCCAGCTCCATCGCACCAGGTTGTCGTTCAGATTTTTCTGAGACGATGCGGAGAGTTCTTTGAAGATTTCATCGCTGTGGGAGATATAGTTGCACTGGGTCCGGGAGACACCAAAATCAAAGGCGCAGAAGTTGGACTTGGACGACTGGTCATGGAAACGGCCCACGGCGTTGTCGATATTCGGGAATGTTCCGCTGCCGTTCCAATTCTGTAGAGGTGAGACCCCCATCAAAAGACATTTGCTGGAATCAATGTAGTGGAAGCCGAATTCAACGCCGATGGTGTCGAGAATGCTGTGAACATTCTCCCGGAGATGGCCCACGAAATCCAGGAGGTCCATGCCCTGGATATTCTGGAAACGAATCATGATCAGCGGCTTTCCGCGGTTGGCTTCAATGAAGGTCTTCTTGAACGACTCTTCATCCCTGAGACCAAAATATCGGTCAGAGGGGGGTACGGAAGGACTCGTGGAATCGTCGCGCAACGGCTCCTCTTGGTTGGCAATGGTGAGCTCTTCCGGCATTGCCCATGAATTCAAAGGTTAGCTGTTGTGTGTCAAGCCATTCGGAGGCTAGCGCAGGCGTTAGATGCCCACAAGTCGCAGGAGCTTGTCGCTGAATGAAGAGTTCCGGTCCTTTTCAGACATCCCTTGAACCGCCACAAAGTACGTCACAAGCGGCGAGTAGATCACTTTGGCAAGTGCGTAGAGAATCTTGAAATGATCCGGCATGGGCGGCATGGCTGCGTTCAGGTCTGTCTTGGGCCCGAAATGCACAGTGG
>JACPZR010000078.1 GCA_016195395.1 Spirochaetia bacterium | reverse complement strand
GTCTCCACCGCGTTTCCCCCGAAACGCACTGCCGCGCTATTTTTCTATAAATAGAGCCTTATCGTCAAGGTCAAATTCGCATCACGTTCCCGGACATTCAGAACTGAAACCCTCCGCATGCACAGGGTAAGACACGGCGCCGTCCGTGAAGACTGCGTCCAACGAGAACAGGAACACGTTACACAGGCCGCGCTGTTCCGATCTTACGGTGTACGATCCTTTTACGTTATTGATTGCCTTCACTTCCTTGTCGCCGTTGAGCAGCGTCAGCTGGTGCCTCTGGATGCCCTCCACGGGAAATGTTCGAGGCGTCCGGAACTGGTCGTAGATTTCGCGGCGGTCCATGCGCGCGAACTGCTCATCGGAAATGATGCGCTTGGAGCTCAGCATCATGAGCCAGTAATTCTTCGACTTGGTATTGATCAGCCAGTCTCCCTGTACCGGAAAAGAAAACAGGTGCTCCAGATTTACCGCGGCTCCTTTCTCGACTTTGAACTCCCGGGGTTTTTGAACCACTCCGCTTACACTCCACGAAATATCCGTCTCCAGCTGCATCCCTTTTGCCGGTGGTTTGGCCGCGCACACGGTCAACGCCAGCAACGGCAGGACGGCAGCGAATCTACTCACGCGCGTAATCTTCCAGGGACTGCATACGCGTCCGCTTTTCAGGAGAATCCCACTCTTTTTCAGAGAACTGTGTGGACTTGTATTCTTTGGTGGTATAATCTTCATTCCAGTTTGGAATCACCTGTTTGTCAGGGTCTGAAACTTGTCCACCTTCAACTGCCGTGTACATCTTCTTTATATATGCGTCCGCCTGCTCGGGAGAACCCTGAAGCGCATCCATATCCATGAAGAATGTGTCGCGGTATCCGCGCAGGCCGGTCACGGTGTACGGTCCGTCGATCTCCCTGTCCCTGAAAAGCTTTCCAAAGAACAGCAGCGGAACCATGTGTGATCCTGCCGCAAGCTTCAACTCATTCTTGGCCGTTCCCAAATACCCGTCTTTGCCTTTGAGGTTTGCGTAGATTCTGTAACGGCCCGGCTGGGAGACGTTGACTTCAACGTTCACCACAAGTGAGCCGTTCTCCACATCATCAGTCACGCGGCCGCTGAATTTTGCCGGAGCCACGGGCGACGAGAAGAAACCTGTTTTCATGAAATGCTGACGCGGGGCCTGACCCTGCGTCTCATCAGGGATTTCAAACGTGGTTTCAAACTCCATGTATGCCCAGTCCTGGCGCGACGGAGTGTACACGAACGTATAGGTCTGGTCATTCGCCTTCTCATCGCCGTTCTGGCCGTCGTCTCCAAATTGAACGAGGGTTGAGGGCAGGGGAATGTTCTTGGTGGGCAGTACCTTTTTCAAGGTCACTCCCTGTATTGTGACCGGCACGGGTTTTCCATCGGGCTTTTCCGCGGATCCTTTCAGGCAACGCAGCGTTATGCGCATCTGCATGCCCTCTGTTACGGTGTGTGTGAGGGGCTGGAGATTGCAGGCATACTCAGACCGCTTAGGCTTATCACCTTCTTGGTAAAGCATTTGTTGGTATGGGAGATGCACCACGTAGTGATCGATAACGTCCACCTGATCGTTGGACAACGGGCGTGAGTTGGGAGGGAATCGGGACCACTCTTTGTAGGCGGCGAGCACCTGCTTGGGCGTCATCCCGCTGTCCATCGCCTGGCGCTGGAACTCAGGAGTGCCGGGCTCCGCGAAGGGGTCTGTCGGTCTTTTCTTGGTGTCCGCGCTGAGAAAATAAATGATGAGGGCGAGGAGCGGCACGGCTGCGCCGACAGCGATAAAAAGGGCTCGTTTGTGTTTCATGATTTCGACAGGAGAAAAAGAAATACGACGCCCCCGGAAATCCGGAGGCGTCGATACGAATTGTTATCTGTGGTAGAGCGACTGGGTGCGGCCGACTTCGCCGTGGTTGTACTGACCATATCCGCCATTCGGCATACCCGACTGGAGGAAGTGATTATTCCAACGCGCTACACCGCAGGAGCTGGGATACGGATAGCTTACGCAGTAGGTGTGACCCCACCATGCGCGCCAGCAGCTCTGGCCCGTTTTCCAGCAGAACTCTGTGGCTCCGGACACAACGTCAGCTGAGAACGCTTTCACATACCCTGCGGAGCTGTGGAATGCGACGACACCGTCGTTCTTGCCGGGGAATACTGCCCAAGAGTACCATTCGCCCTTTGATCCAACAACAACAGAAATCGGAACGCCCGACGTGTCATTGTGATCGTACAAAGCGCGGGTAACGCCCGGAATCAGGAAGTAGTTGCCCTGACCATTGATCAGTTCTGCGATCCACTGAAGCGGTCCCAACAGATTCTTGATCCACGCAGCGAGCGTGGCCAGTTCAGATCCGCCGGATGCGCCTGCGAGATTCACAACGCTCGAGATGTTATATCCCGGATTGTGATCCAGCACGTAACCCGTGATGGGGCAGCCGGTGGAGTGACAGAGAATCTGGCATGGTTCCGCGCCGCGGCACTGTTGATTCAAGACTTCCATAAGACGCGGCACGCCGAAATAGGGCCACGGCATATGTGAAATCCAGCCTACGAAGCGACCGTTGGTAAGTTTCAAATCCCCCCAATATGCGCAGGAGGTTTGATTTTGGCACTGCGAGTTTGCAAAACCGTCCCAAGCAACCGGTGAGTATCCGTGAATGAATATTTTTTTCTCCGCTGACAGGCTCGTGGTTCCCAGAACGAGAGATGCGAGCATGCCGAGGATGAACACTTTTGTTTTTGTCATCTTTGTGAGTTACCTCGATGTCAGCTTCGTAATAGCATGAAAACGCATGTCAAGAATATTTCACCTAACGGCGTTAGAAAAATCGTCCGTTGGCAACCCTTAATCTAGTTCTTTAGGCGTATCGATTTTTGGTTGAGGGCTTCGCGGTCCCGCTTGGTGTCTGTGACGTTTTGTGGTTGCGGCGCGCGCACGAGCGTTACCCGCTCTCCGGGCGGGGCTGCGCGCGGTTGGGGAATACATGGCGGAGTGGAAGACTTGGACTCAGGGAGATACATCAATTTCGATCAGTCCGGCGCTTGTGCGTCTGGCAGGCTTTGGACTGAACGCCGCAGAGTCGGGCACCGACATTTCCCTGCGGGACTTCGTGGACCGCGGCTTGGGGCATGAAGCCGTCCGTCGTTTCATGGGCGCCCCTGTCCTGCGCGAGGCGCTGCAAGCGCTCGAGTCCGCACCGGGGACCGAGAGTTCGTCGGCCTTGGTAAGCAGAAGCTGGCAGAACGGTGGATATTCTTTGGTCATTCAGCCGGTGGAAATCTGTATAGGTCAGGACGATCGTTATGGCGGGAATGGAACCAGCTGGTCGGTTCGAGATTTTTTGGCGGATCACCAAACAACGGTGCGGAAAGTTTTTGGTGATGACGTTATACAAGAGATCATGGCGGAACTCCGCAGCCTGGGCGCGTTGTGAAGATGCGGACGCACTGGGGTGGATAAGTCACGCCCGGCCGTCATGCTAACGTGAGCTTGATCTTGCGCGCCATCTTCTCGAAAATCCTGTCGCGCGTCAGCAGGCGGCCGCCAAGGTCCATGGTCGCCTGCGCAAGGTGGGCGTCCGGCGTAGAGGCGGAGATCCCGCGAGTCATCAATACGCGGCGCAGGTTCCCCGTGCGAATCCAGTGATCCAGCGGACATGCGCACAATGGAAGAACTTCGATGAGGTTCAGAAGGTGCCGATGATCCTTTGTTGTTCGAACACCGGACATCAGCTCCGAGGCCACCACAGGCGACAGGTACGCCATACCCCCCTCGAGTGCATCCTCCAGTTCTTGGCAGCCACCGCGGAAATATTCGATCCAAGCAGATGTATCAATTACTACCGCGCTCACGGCTGACCTCCAAATCAACGGCAATTTTCAAACGGCCTTTCAATTGCCGCGCAGTCTCCAGCGCTTGGCGGCGTCGCACCAGCTCCAGGCCGTAGAGGAGCGTGTCCGTAATTCCGGCGTGAGTGACGGACTGTGCATCCTCCAGCAGTTCCACCGGAATGTTTGCCGTGACCCGGCGCGTCTTTGCGTTCATATGTGCGTTCATACCATGATATGAACCATCGTATGAATGACCGTCAAGCATAATCAGCGTCCTATCGTTCATACAGGAGAAGGTGGCGGCGATACGATTCGTAGCAGACAAAATTTCAACATTTTCCGAGATCGTGCCTATGCGTTTGCCGGATTTCCTTGCTTCCTGCCTGATGACGGGCGTGTTGTCCGTGATCACCATGATCACTGTGTGCAGCGTACCGCATGCCGATTCCGATGCGCATAAGAACCCGTCCGCTTCCCGGCCGACGTACACGTCCACCCACGCCTGTGTCGCAAGGTTGCCGGAAAACTGCATGAAGTGTGAGGACGGCTGGGGCGCCACCTGCTATTTCGATTCCCGGAAATTCAATGCGTTGAAGCCCGGAGGGTTCGACCTGCCACCGGAAACAAGGGCCGCCTGCTTTGGCATCCACGCGAGCAGCTCATGCCGGCCGTGTTACAATCGGTATGAACTCCGCAAAGCGAATGAGCTGACGGAAGTGAGCTGTCGGGAGTTTTGGGATGCTGTGGATACCTTGAACACAGAATGCGAAGGTTGCGTGCAGAAGGTGGGATCCGGGTGCTGCTGATTGTCCGCTGTCGTCCTAGGAGCGCTGCGTCGCGTTGAGTTTATCGTACTCGGCGTAGAGAATCGTTTCTTCAAGTTTTGGCGCCTTGCGTGCCGGGACGTGCGTGGGCGGACACGCAGACGCCGCCATTTGTGGTTGACGTGTGGGGCCCGGCCCGTATGCAAAAAGGATGCTGGAATCATCGCAAATTGCAATGTCTATGGTGCGGGATCTTTCCCTGTTTAAATGGTATGTAATCCCGCTGTTTGCACTGGTTGTTTACGTATACTCCGTTGAAATTGAGCGGAAGAACTGGAACTTGGTTCTGGCGGGCGTCACCGTTGCGGGGATCGACTGGATGCTCGAAATCATCAACTCGCTCTTTCTGCATTTCTCCCAGTTCTCCGCCGTCTGGACAGAGGTTGGCCCCACAGCGTACCAGATTTTCGTTGGATTGAACATTGAAACCTACTTAATGTTCTGCATTCTGGGCATTGTGTTCGGGAAGCTTCTGCCGCCGGACAAGAATATGAAGATCCTCGGCATCCCGAACCGATGGTTCCTGGGGGCTGCCAATTCACTGTTCTGCGTTTTTGTGGAGATCATTCTGAACAAAGCCAACGTCTTGATCTGGAATTATTCCTGGTGGAATTTCCCGAACATTCCCTTGATCGTAATCTTTGGGTATTCTCTCTATTTCTTTGGCTCGTACTACGTGATCGACGTGCCGGATATCAAAAAGAAGATCATGGTTCCCGCAGCGCTGTGGGTTGTGAATATCCCTGCGACCATCGTACTGATTGCAATCGGGTGGATCTAGGCGGACGCGCGTTACGGACGCTTTCGCGGGTGGGTCTGGAAGAACTCCCACATGACGTCCGTGGCGGAAATTTCCGTGGCGGGCTCATCGGCGCCAAAATAGCCCTTCTTGCCTCCCGGCCACGTATGACCTTCCCCTTCAATGGAGACGACTTCGAGGCCGGCGTCAGAGCATTCGTAGGCGTCCCGTTTGACGCGCCCTTTGACGTCTGTGCGCGCGGGCGTTGATCCGCACTTGTTCTGCCCTGCCCAGAACGCCGCCGCGTCCGCCACTGATTTGTCAACGCGCGCGTGAGTATCAACGCTCGCATCCGGTTTGCCGCCCTCATAACGCACGTGTTTGTCTGCTTTGCCGTGAAAAGCGATGACGGAGACCGGGCGCGCTGGTTTGCAGTCAACGTTCATGGCTCCGGCTACGGGAGCGATTCCCGAAATCAGTTCAGACAGCTCGCAGCCCAGTCGATACGCCATCATGCCGCCGTTGGACATTCCGGTTGCATAGATGCGGTTCTCATCAACGTTATAGGCATTCTTGACAAACAGGATCAACTGCCGGATGAACTCGACGTCGTTCTTCTGGAGATCGAGCGCGCGCCCGCAGCAGTTCCCCGCATTCCAGGTTAAGAAGCGCGTGTCAAAGCGGCCGGTTCCATAGGGATACAATACCAGGAAGCCTTCCTTCTCTGACTTCTCCGTAAAGCCTGTCATCTCTTCAGCGTTTCTCCCGTTGCCGCCGCCGCCGTGAAGCACCACAAACAATGCGGTCGGTTTAGTTTTTGTATAAGATACGGGGACATGCAGGATATAACGTCTTACTTCGTCGTGGATGGAGATTTCCCGGAGCTTGGAGTCAGCCGTTGCCAGGCGATACGCCAGAAAGCAGTTGGGGTTCAGCGCGGCCAGCGCGCAAATGGCGCCCACATGTCGGAATTGTTTGACCCACGAAAGCCGCATGCCGTAGCGGGCACCAGGCTCATAATTCGTCAACCATCGTATCTTTTTCTCATTCCGGCGCCCGCACACCTTGAAACAACTGATCAAGGACGGATCGAATGAAGTTGTCCCCTCCTGCCTTCACTGCCTGGTTCAATTGGCCGCCGGACACGAGCGACGCAATACCATGCACTGTGCTCCAAGCTGCAACGGCCAACGTCTGCGCCGGTGCAGCAGTCGTAAACGCTCCGTCCCTTTGCCCGTCCTCGATGATGGACAGCAAACCCTGAAAGGCGCGTGTCCCCGCCGCCTGAAGCGACTGCGGCGCGTCCTCACACACAATCGTACTGGAGAACATAAGATGCGTTCGCACCGGGTGCTGGACGGCCAGCCTCACATACAAAAGCCCGGACATTTCAAATCGGTCTCTGGGTGTGGGCGCCTTGGAAGCTTCATGCATGGCATCCCCAAGGGCGTCAAAACCGCGCTCTGCCAAGGCAAACAGGAGGTCCAGCTTGCGGGGAAAATGCCTGTACGGGGCCGCATGGCTGACACCCAAGCTCGCAGCGATGTCACGGAGGCTCAGGTTTTCAATTCCCACCCGCTCGAGCATTTCATCCGCGTGCTCCAATACCGCAACCCCAAGATCTCCGTGGTGGTAGGGTCTGGGATTCTTCTTTCTGCCTTCAATGTTGACAGTGACTACTTTTTTGGTTGACTTCGTCCTCGGCATGTATACAGTGTCTACATTGCTGGCTTGCAGGTCAAGCAGACGGGAGGAGAGTATGGAAAGAATCATGCATTGGTGGCGGACGAACCCTCCGCTGGCGTGGAGTGTTGTTTACAACGCGATCCTGCTCGCAACCCTCCTTCCTCTCGCATTCATGGATGAGAGGCTTGTCACAGGACAGCCGGTGTGGATCAAACCGATGAAGTTCGCGGTTTCCATTTCCCTCTATTCGGCCACACTCCTCTGGTTGCTGCAATTCCTGCAGCAGAGGCGCAGGGCTAGAATTGTCTCCTGGATCATCGCTCTCATGGGTTTAATCGAAATGGTCTGCATTGTTGGCCAGGCGGGCCGTGGCGTACAGAGTCATTTCAATATTGACTCCGCTTTCAATGGCGCGGTCTTCTCTCTGATGGGTGCCAGCATCACGATTTTGTGGATTGCGCATGTTGTGACTGCCGTCACTCTCCTTCGTGACCGCACGTTCCGCGGTCCCGTTCAGGCGGCCGTGAAAGGAGGGATGATCGTGGCCGCGGTCGGTATGGCCGTCGCTTTTTTCATGACGGTGCCAGGCTTCAACGGCCCCATCCAGCTCAGTCCATCTGGGCAGCCGTACGCCACCGGCCACAGCATCGGCGCGCCACAGGATGGTCCCGGCTTGGTGTTGTTTGGTTGGAGTCTGACCGGCGGCGACCTTAGGATCAGCCATTTTGTGGGACTTCATGCCATGCAGTTGATTCCGCTCTTTGCACTTCTTGCAATGCACATCCGGCTTTCCGAGGTGGGCCAGACAATCATCGTCCGCGCGTTTACTTGGTCTTACGGAATCGTTGTGCTCGTTCTTCTTGTCCAGGCTCTCCGCGGAATTCCATTTTATCGGATCGACCCCGCAACGGCGGCGGGCTACGCCTGTGCTGGTGTGGTTTTGTTTTGGGGGCTTGTTTCGGCACGGGTAGAGTCTCGTAGACGACCGAGCGCGGCGGTATAGTTCCGCGCAGTCAATGAATCACAATCATCAACGTCGGAGAGGAAAACATGAATGCTTCACAGATTTTTCAAATAGCGAATCCACTGGCGGCGTCGGCATGGATTCTACTCGTGCTCTTTCCCCGCTGGAAATATGTCCGCGTCGTTACGGTGACAATCATGAGTTCACTGGTATTTGCGGGCGTCTATGCGTTTGCGCTCAGCACCGGCATGGGATCATCTTCCGGAAACTTCAGCAGCTTGGAAGGCGTTGCGCTGCTGTTTCAGAATCCGTACGCTCTGCTTGCAGGTTGGGTGCACTATCTTGCATTCGACTTGTTTGTAGGGAGCTGGATATCGGCCAACGCTTTGAAAAACAACATATCGCGCTGGATCATTCTTCCCGCGCAGTTTCTTACATTCATGTTTGGACCGATCGGGCTGTTTACGTACTTGTTGATTCGTCTTGCATTCGCGCGGACAACGGTTGGCCAAGACCCGTTTCTTTAGACAAGCGTTATACGGTGGGGACGTTTTTCGCGGGATTGCTGCCTGCCAGAGGTGACACCGCTCTTACTGCGCCATGACGTTGAACATGTTATTGTTGCCCAAGCCGTTCGCCGTTGTGTATGGCGCATAGCTGACGCCGCCGTTCGTTGAGACTCCAAGGCCGTTGAACGTCCCCGCGTACACTGTGGATCCCATCGCAAATACGCCGCGTATCTGGTTGTCGGGGAGTCCGTTCGCGGTCGTGTAGTTGGTGAAGCTCGTGCCGCCGTTTGTGGAAACTGATAGGCCGGACCCTGTGGTTCCTACGTAGACGTTGCTTCCTGATACGTACACAGAACTCGTCGAGTTGCTTCCCAGCCCGTCCGCTGTCGTTCGGTTCAATGTGAAAGTGGTTCCGCCGTCTGTCGAGATGGACAATCCGCCGGCGGTCGCGGCATAGACGGTGGTGCCCACAACGAAGACGGCAATGACCTGATTATTCAGCAATCCGTCAGCGGTTGTACGGTTCGCATAAGTTGCGCCGCCGTCAGTCGAGATCGAAAGTCCCCCGATGGTAGCAACGTAGACATTTGAACCGACCGCATAAACACCGCAGGTAGTGTTATTTCCAAGTCCATTGGCTGTTGTGTAGTTGGTAAAGTTGGTCCCACCGTTGGCTGAAATGGAAATCCCACTGGGTGTTGCTGCATACACCTTTGACCCGGAGCCAAAGGCATACCCGGTGCCGCCGCAGCCGCCGAAGGTATTGGATCCCAGACCGTTCGCGGTTGTATAGTTCGTAAAGGTTGCACCGCCGTCCGAAGAAACGGAAAATCCGTTGTTTGTGGCAACATACACATTTACGCCCGACACGTACACGCTATAGAGAGGACTACTTCCAAGTCCGATGGCCGCGTAGTTCGTGTAACTGGCGCCGCCGTTTCTCGAAATAGAAAGACCTGAACTCGTTGCTGCATAAATGCCTCTTGCATCCACAGTAACACGGATCGTATCTGTCACCGAGCCGAACGCACCCGTGGCCGTGATG
>JACPZR010000199.1 GCA_016195395.1 Spirochaetia bacterium | reverse complement strand
CTTCGAGAGCATTTCGAGGAACAATCCGACATCTGCGACCACGCCGATTGCCTGCCCCGTTCCGCGATCGCTGACCTTCGTCGCCACAGCCGGATTGATATCGACGCAAACGAGTTTTACCCAACTCGGCAACATGTTGCCTACGGCGATCGAGTGCAGCATCGAACCCAGGCACAACACAACTCCGGCGCCCCGCAGATGTCCCGCATAGGCGTCCTGGGCCAGATTCATATCCGTAATCGTATCGGGCAGCGGACCGTCATCCCGCAAGCTGCCCGCCAGCACAAACGGCACACCCGCCTTCACGCATTCGTACATGATTCCGCTAGTTAGCTTGCCCGATTCGACGGCCTTGGCGATGCTGCCGGCGTGATAGATGGCGTTGATGGCGCGCATGTGATTGCGGTGGCCGTGCTCCTCCTGCCGCCCGTCGCTCTGGCGGATGCCGAGCGAGGTTCCAAGCAGCGCGTTCTCGATGTCGTGCACGCCGAGCGCGTTGCCGCTTAGGATCGCGTCCACCCAGCCGCCGCGGATCAGGTTCGCGAGCGGGACCACTCCCCCCGTGTGAACCACCACCGGACCGGCCACCACGACGATCTTCTTGCCGCTCTCACGCGTGTGTTCCATCAGCGCAGCGGTCTGCCGCACCGCGGTCTCCACCTGGCGCTCGGAAGAGATGCCGTTCGACATGAAGGCGAACGACAGTCGGTCGCGCTCCTTGGATTCCGGGATGACGCGGATGCCGCGCATGCCGGCCACCACGCGATCGCCGGCCCGCAGCTCACGGAGTTTGCGGCAGGTCGCGTGCCCTTCTTCAACCACGATCACGGCGTCCATGCGCTGGTTGGCAACCTCGATCCAGTTGTTGCCGCTGCGGACGAGGGTGCGGTGATTGGTGGTGGAATAGAAGTCTTCGGGAGCGCAGCAGTCGCGTTCGGCCGCTTTGATGAAGGATTCATGCTTTCTTTCAGGATAGCGGATGAGCGAAGAGTACGCGATCTTGTCGAGTTGGCGCATCCTTCCGCCGTGAATCGACGAAAGACGGCAGAAGCCACTTGGCCGACAAAACGTGAGATAAGTGGGAGCAAAAGAGGCGGAAAATGAGCGATGGCCTACTGCGATTCTGACATCAATCTTGCCACCGCAGAGTTTTCGGTGTCTATTCTGAGGCTACAATAGGGCAAATGACAATCGGGCTTCTCCACCTTAGTGACATCCACTTCAAGGGTGACGGATCGTCGCCAATCAGCGGTCGCGATGGTGTGATTGCGGGCACGTTGGCAGCTGCGGAGCCAGACTGCGGCGCGTATGTAGTGCTCATTTCAGGTGACTTAGCGTTTTCAGGCAAACCCCAGGAGTATGCCGAAGCTGAACAGTTTCTCAACCGTCTGCGGACAGCCCTGTCCCAGTTGAATGCTCAACCCTCGGTGCAGATGGTCGCCATACCGGGAAATCATGACTGCAATTTCGAGCACAATTCTGAGACACGAAAAATGGCGAGCGAATACCTACATCGACGCATGGATGATTTTAAGCCGACAGGCGATCTTGCGCAGAAGTGTCTTGCCGTGCAGGA
>JACPZR010000077.1 GCA_016195395.1 Spirochaetia bacterium | reverse complement strand
GTCATTTTTCAAAAACGACGGAGATTTCGCCGCGGTCGGACTTTTCAATTCTGAGTTTGTATCCAGGACCTGCTTTCTTGAGGGCCGTGATCATGTCCGGGCGCTCTTTGTAGAAGCCCAGGAGTTCAGCCAGGGCGTATGATTTGCCCGGGAACGTGACTTCAAACTCATGGTTGGTGCCTTCCGACTTCACTTGATTGTAGGTCTTCACAGACGTACGCTCTTTCAAGTCTTCCATGAAGGTCCCGGCCACACTCTGATCTACACCCTTCACTTTGATGATGATCTCGTTGTTGCGGGTCATGTTGGCCCACGTGTCTTGGAACGTGCTGTGCAGTTCTTTGGCCAGGTTGCCCGGTTTCTTGATGGGGTTGTCTTCGTTTCCAACGGCAAACGTGCGGAGAGCTTGTGCCGCCGCTTTTTCGTCCGTTACGCCTGCGCCGTTTCCGGATTTGGTGAACGTGCTCAAAACTTTACCTTTGCCCCAGAGAGTGAGAGCGGTGGTTGTTCCCGTCACGGTGTAGGACACAAAATTGCCGCCGCCCACTTCTTTCATGAGTTTGTCCAGCTGCGGCTTCACGGTTATTTTTCCAATGATCAGGACGTCCGCGCCCGCTTCCGCGGCTTTTTCTTTCAGCGTAGCAGGGGTTTCATCCGGATTGTCCGCCATGATTTGTTCGTTGCCGGTGGAGCCTGCAATGCGGCTGGCCGGGATCACGCTGTATCCTTTCTTGGTGAGGAAGTCGATCAGCGTTGCAGCGGCTACACCATCCTGCGATGTGAATCCGTTCACAGTTTTCGCGCGGCCTTTGTAGTTGATCTCTTCGCGGATCAAAACCATCACTTTGGGGTTGCCCACAAGCTTCTGCATGGTATCAATTTTGGCGCTGATGTCCGCGGCTTTGACTTCAAAGCGGAACGTCGCTTTAAGCATCTTGACTTGATCCAGCATGTATTCTTTGGAATCGATCAGCTGGTCGTTCTTGCAGAGGCCCTGGGATGACGAGAAGATCTCCGACGTAATGGACTGACCGTCTGCCACGCCGCTGGAACTGGCCACTTGATCTCCAATACATTTACTGATGGCGTTACGGCAGGCGTCTTCTTTGGCCTTCATCTTCGCGGAATCTACGCCCGTGAAAATCGGCGCTTCACCGATGCTGATGATTTTGCCGCCAAGGCAATCCTGCTCCATGTTGACTGCTGCTTTGTCTTCTTTGGTGGAGCCGCCACCGCCGCCGCATTGAACGGCGAACGCTGCTGTAAGCACGGCTATGCCCACGAGTTTCGAAAATTTCATTGGTCCTCCTGATTGAGACGCGGCGCCTTGGGGCCGCCCAGCCCCGGCCGCGAGCCGGGAAATTTCACGGTCGTCGCGTTTCGGGCGAGGGTCAATCAGTTTTTTGACGTGCCGAATGGGGGGAAAAGCGCAAAATATTCCGCCCTCCGGTCCGTTCCCCACAAT
>JACPZR010000188.1 GCA_016195395.1 Spirochaetia bacterium | reverse complement strand
GGGTGTGCTGATCATTGATGAAGAGCAGCGCTTCGGCGTGGTCCACAAGGAAGCGATCAAGAAGATGCGGAAGATGGTGGATGTCCTCACGCTCTCGGCCACTCCGATTCCACGCACGCTGCACATGAGTCTTGTCGGTATCCGCGATCTTTCCATTATTCAGACGCCTCCGCGCGACAGGCTGCCGGTGGAAACATTCGTCACTGAGGACTCGGAATCGCTTTTGAAAGAGGCGCTCCGCCGTGAGTTGGAGCGCGACGGGCAGGTGTTCTTTCTTCACAATCGAATCGAGTCGATTGAGCAGGCGGCCAAGCGGGTTACAGACATGTTCCCTGATGTGAGAACAGCCGTGCTGCACGGCCAGATGGCGGAAGAAGAGATTGAAGACGTTCTGTTGGATTTTATGGAGCGGAAATACGACGTCCTTGTAACGACGGCCATCATCGAGAACGGCATCGATATGCCTAACGTCAATACTCTGATTGTTGACCGCGCGGATACGTTTGGTCTGTCGCAGCTCTACCAGATCCGCGGCAGGGTGGGCCGCTCCAACCGGCAGGCCTACGCGTATCTCTTTTACCCCAAAGGCCGTCTCCTCACGGAAGAAGCGCAGAAACGACTTCATGCAATCATGGAATACCAGGAGCTGGGCAGCGGCTTTAAAGTAGCCATGCGGGATCTTGAGATCCGCGGGGCAGGCAACATCTTCGGCCGCGAACAGTCGGGTCACATCATTGATGTGGGCTACGAACTGTACATCAAGATGCTTGAAGAAGCTGTGCGTCGTCTCCAGGGAGCCGTGCATCAGATTGAAGTCCGCACATCGATCAATCTCAACGCCGATTTCTTTCTGCCGGCCGATTACATTGTGGATACACGGCAGCGCATCGAACTCTACAAACGCTTTGAAGGGGCGCAGGAACTTTCGGAGGTAGAAGAGCTGGCGCGCGAGATGCAGGAGCGGTTTGGTGAGCCGCCGGATTCCGCCCGGAGTTTTGTGCGCATTGAGATGATTCGGACGCTGGCATCGCGCGCAGGCTTTGAGTCGGTCTACGAAGAGGACAGTGGCAAGGTTCACATGAAGGCGGGCGAGACATTCCGCGTGAGCCGCGACCATCTGATCCAGGTTTTGCGCACGGACGACAGGCTCAAGGTGCTGCCGGGGAGCGCGGACACCCTCTTTGTGGAGCCCAAAGGTCCGTCGGACAGCCGTATGGACGAGATTCTCTCCATATTGAAGGAACTTGTAGTTTCGTAGCCGCATTTCCCGCTTGCGCGGACAGCCACAGCATGAACCTTGGCCCGATGATCGGCAAAAACATGAAATATTTCGCCGCAACCATGCTCGCCCTCGTATTTGCGGCATCGTTCGGCACGGCCTGTAAGAAAGGCGAAGTGATTGAAGAAATCGGCGCTTACACCATCACCACACGCGACTACGAAGACTATTACGGCGCGTATCTGGAAAAAGCATCGCGTCTTGTGAACGCGGAAAAGAAAACTCTCTATCAATTGGTGTGCAATCCACCGGATTCCCGCGCCAATCCCATTCTTGCCGATCTCGTTTCCGGCCTGAATCCCACACAGAATTACAAAAAGTACCGTGACATGCGGATCATCGAGCAGGTGGCCAAGCAGACCGGCTTCATGGACCGACCCGTTGTCCGCCAGATCCTGGACCAGGTGGTTTTGGAAACCGTAGCGCAGCTCTACATCCAGGAAAAAATGGACGAGCGCACAAAGATTTCCACTGAACAGAAGCAGAAGAAGTGCGAAGACCTGCGCCGCGAACTTCCAGACAAAGTGGGCCCGCTTCCTCTGGACCGTTGCATGGAGCTCGCTGAAGGCATTCTCAAGCGCGAGCAGATTGAGCGCCAGTACCCGGAAATCGTTCAGGAAATCAAAGAAAGCGTTACCATCCACAGAAACGCGAACTTCAACAAAGATGACTTCCTGGAAAAGAAAATCGAACTCTACAATACAATGCGCAAAGAAGGCGGCTGCGGCCCCATGGATGCAAAGTCAGCCATCGAGTCCGTGAAAGAATCGGACAAGAAAGAGACTAAGAAAGAAGAAAAGAAAAAGTAAAGAATCCTTACCTTTGATTGCGAGAAAGGCGGCTCCCAAGGCCGCCTTTTTTATTTTGCCGATCAACGCCCGAACGTTGGTTCCGTTTCCCCGAACTTTGTGATGTTCTATAAAAACATGTTCTTTTCACAATAAGCGACGGTGGGCATCCGTACCGCCCTGGCCCCAGCGCGAGAAGCCTTGCCACGATCCAGCCCTGCCCGGGCCGCATCCCCACCATGCGTCCCGGCCTTTCTCTCTGCGCTATCCGCACTCCCTTCAGGCTCCGCGTTACTGCGGGACTCTTGATCGTATTCATGGCGCATGCGGTGCTCTTTCCGCGTGGTGTTTTCTCCCAGACGCTCAAGACGTATGAGCAGCGTTCCAAGCGCGATGTGGAGTCGTTCATGGACCGGGCCCACCAGATGCGGGACAAGGATGCTTGGACAAACTACGTGGAACTGGGAATCGCAACAGAGCGCGCCGAATGGGAATTGGAGGCACGCGAAGCCGTGTGGCAGCGTTATGCGGAGATCGGTAAAGAAGATGCTCCGGCGGACGTCAAGAATCTGGAGCGGGCAGAGGCAGAGGCAGCGTATACGGATGCCCAAAGCGACTGGGAAGCGGATGCGCGCGAA
This sequence comes from Spirochaetia bacterium, assembly GCA_016195395.1. The sequence continues at coordinate 7,604 of JACPZR010000188.1, read as the reverse complement.
CATTTGATCGCAGAGCGCGGCAGCTTCACCGCGGACCTGGCAAAAGACAGCCTTGTAGATATCAAGATATCAGACCAGGAGTACGCGGAGATTCTCGCGGCCGCTCAGGATGCCGTGGCCGGTTTGTCGGGATTGGACTTGGCCGTCTACGACAACGCAGCGGCTGCGAAACATGATCCCCTGGCGCGGCGCTTCCTCGACGGGCTTGGCGCATCGCTTGAGAAGGTGAGGGCGGGCAATGTCGACTTAACCGGCGCAGAGAAGCAGGCGTTTGAGACACAGCTTTCCGCTCTCGAAGAATCCATCCGCTCCGAGTTTCAGATCCGGGACAGTTTCTGGATGAAACGCGGTCGTAACCAGTACGTGGCCCTGAAGCGGGCGGATGACGTGAGCGCACGCTTGGCCGCGGATCAGGCAAGCGCCGATGCCATAGGGAATGCGGTGATACAGGAAGCGGAACTTTCGCTGGAGGCATCCACCACAGACCAGCTGACGAGCGCCCAAGCGGACATTGCAAATCTTCTTTCCGGGGCCGGAGCGCTGGATGCCAACCGGTCGTGGCAGGAGCGGATGGAGAGCCTGATCACCGCCGGGATGACGCGGTGGGAAAAGGCGGAAGAGGACCTCTACGCGGACCGCGTGGCGTGGCTTTCGCAGACGAAACTGACGCGAGCGGAGGGTGTCAAAATCTGGCAGTCCAGCCGCGATAAGCTCGCTCTTGCGCGAAACGCGTGGCTCCGCGCCGTGCAGAAGCAGATAGCGGAAGGCCGCGCCGAGTGGGAAAAAAAGACGGCGGATTTCGAGAGTGCGCGGACGGCAGCGGAGCAGGAGCTCTCCGCCTTTGTGACTGGTGAACAGACCCGCTGGGATTCCAATTCCAAAGAGCTGGGAGATCTTGTAAACGGCGGAGGCGCCGCGCTCCTTGAAGCCAAAGACGCCTACAACTATTACGACGGCCTCCTGAAGCTGAAAGGAATCCCGGGACCGGGCGCCTCCAGTGAGGACGTCGAACTCTACAACTTCTATGAGGCGCAGCGCGCCGCTCTCGCGAAATCCATTGGTCGTTTTCAGTCCATCCTTGCGGGCGCGGAAACCAGCCTTCGCGACACTCTCCATTCTGAACAGCCATCGACCGGCCTTCTCACGGATAAGCGCGTCTTCTTCAACGCCATGGAGAAAGAAGCGATTCTGGGTCTCTCGGAGAGTCATTTCAAAAGCGACCTTGCGGCGCGGGCGGCCGCACAACCGGAGGAATACCTCCTCTACAAGCGCGACTTCCAGGACATTACAGACAGAAATGCGCTGTTTGTATCGCGGACAGCGGAATTGGAGGACCTCTTTGTCTATCAGGCCGCGCTGCAAATCGAGGATCTTCGCCTGCTCGCGGGCCGACTCAACCAGAAATACAGTGAACACGCCGCGGAGATTCTTGCTATCCTCAACAAGGACAGGACCTCTCTGCCGGATGACGCGGCGCGCCTTGCTGCCGCCAAAGAAGAGATCCGTCTTTGGTTTCTCTCCAACGGAAATGAAAATGCGCGCCTCAAGCGTCAAATCACCTCTTACTTGAACGACTCCACCGGTGGATATTATCTGACCGGCAACCAGAATGATCCTTACCTGATGACGCGCGCCGAATTTGAGTGGGAGCTCCTCCGCAGACAACGTGACGCCATGGCGGAACGACTCAGGCGCGCAGAAGCAGTAAAACGTTATGCCGACCTCGCCGCCATGCATGAGGCCGGTTTGGAACTGGCTTCCGTCACACGCGAGGAAGTAGACGCCGCAGCCGCCCGTTCTCATATCCGCGAGATTTCCTATCACCTCTTGAACGGCGACCTTCCCGTGAACCAACTGGCACAGACAGACAGTTCTGTCCGTGATGCGGAATATGCCCGGCTTCTGCAGACGCGTGGTGTGAATGTTTCGGCTCTTCTTTCACGTGAGGAGAGTATCAGTAAAGAACTATCGCTTCTGACAGACATGACGTTGGCCGCTCCGCCGTCACGGGACAGCGCTTCCACGCTTTTAGAGAGGATAGACGCATACATTGCTTCGGGAGCGGAAGCCGCGGGCGCGTCCGCACTGACTGGGATTCGTGCCAAGCTCGCCGATTTTCTCATTCTTTACGATTCCGGAGCCGCCTCTGCCGTGGTCGGCGCACGCTGGTCCGTTCTTTCCGGCGCGGTGGGTGACGTCAGGTCGCAGCTCTCCAACTTACGGGCCGAATACGACTTTGCCGGCCTCAAAGCCGAACTTGAGGCGCTCAAAGGCGCTGTTGCCCAGGCTCCGTTGACGTCTTTTCAGGGCACGCTCTCGACCATGCGCGCCTCCATGCAGGTCACACAGACAGAATTATCGCAGGCACGCGCCCGGCTGGAAACTGCGCGGGCCGCCTATGGCGAGGCCCTGAACGACTACAATATTCTCCGACTGGGTAACGCGGATGACGTTATCAAACTGGAACTTTCGCAGTCGTCCCAGAGCCTAGCGGCCATTTTGAATCGGATGACAGATATTGAGAAGATTCCCGGCTTTGAGTCGAGCACCCTCTTCACCGGTCTTGCGGATGCCTCTCTTGCCAAGCGACTGGAATACCTGAATGCCGTGGGACAGAACGACCAGGCCCGTAGTGACCTGAAGAGCGCCTCGACGACCCTTGCGGCAGTGCAGGGACTAGAGGCATCAAAACATCGAACAGCGGCGTTGGGTGCGCTTCTCTCCGCCCAAGGGAACCTTCAAGGGAAGGCGCCGGAGGAGTTGGTGGATATCCTGACAGGCGCGCCCGACATCGTTCAAAAGGGAACCGGCGCAAACGAGGAATCACTGACCAGCACCCCGGCCGTCCTTCGCATACTCGCAGCGTTATCTTCTCAAAAAGCCGCCCTCAAGTCCAAGCGGGACGCACTCGATCAGGTGAACAAAGAGCTGGCTCTTGCGGACACAGGCCAGGCCGCACTCGCGGAGAAAGCGGCATTGCTCACGGGCGCCATCCTCGAACTGGAGGAATCGATTCGCCGCGACGCCCGGAATCTGGTGGACGCCATTCACTTTGAAGAGGAGGCACGCCGCGAGGAGGTCTTCTTTCTTCTGGGTGTGACAGCGGGTTCCAAACCGGTCTCCACGCCCGAGCTCGTGCAGGAGAAGCTGGACACGGCCTGGGCAGACCCCGGAACCTTGACGTCACAGGAACGAACGTCCATGCAGTGGAGCGTTGTGCGCGCCTGGATCATGGGCAACAAAACGGTGATTGAATCTCTGAACGCAGAGCCCGGCACAAAGGACACGCGATCCACGGACGAAAAATGGAATGAGTTCATCAAACGTACCGGCGACCTCGCATCCGATACCGCGTTCTTTCGGGAATTCCAATCGCGGATCCCGGTCGGGCCGTCTTCCAGCTGGGCCGTAAACTTTACCAATGTACGCTCGGCGCTGCTGGAGGGCATTCATGGAGCCCTTTCTGGAAACGACAGTTCGCTTTTGACGTTCTGGCAGGACCTGAGTCCGGACCAGCGCGCACTGATCCGCAGATATGGTGACGTGAACGCGATGGACCTTCGTGGATCCATCGTCCGCGTTGAATCGGCCGTGAGAGCGGACATTACCGCTGTTCCGTATGCCTACCGGAGCTTGTTTTATCGCGAACAAGCGTATACCGCCAGCAAGACGCTGGAACAGATATCGCCTGTGCTCGCGGGGAGGACACAGGAACTGGAGCAGAGTATGTCGGAAGAGCGGCTACTGACCGCCGACCGGGCGACGATGCAAGGGGCTTTGGACGCCCTTCTTCCCGGTGATCCCCAGATTCAGGTTCTGTCCAGTCGTATGTCAGATATTGATATACGAATTGAAATTCTGCGCGGCAAGTCCCGTGATCTCCGCGCTCTGATCGATGATCTGGAGTCTCAGTACAGAAACGCCGTCAATACTCTGAAAGAGTGTTCGCGGGAGGGTTCCAGTTCTGTTTTGCTGGGGTTCACGGCCGCCCGGATGGACACGGCCTCCCTTCGTTCGGAAGCGCTTACTGCCGCACAGTTGGACATGCGCCTGTCTGTCAGGGACGGCGGGCCGGATGCGCCGCGCATCACAGCCGTCGAACAGATCAAGGGAATCCTTGGATTCTACGACACCGATGCCCAGGGCATGATCGTAAAGACCTCAACCGGAAACGCGGTGATCTCACAGGAATTCAGCGCCCTCGGGTTTACGGAGACGAATTTTGAAGCCAAGATTATGGGCGGGGGATTGAAGGGTGACGATCTGTTTCGCTGGGCGGTGCGCCTGCAGACCTGGGCATCGGATAACGTGAAGAGCGGTTCTGCGGCGCCGGAAGTGCGTGCTGCGGCCGAGCTGGTGGAGACTTCCATTCTTGACTATCTGGCCGCCGAAGCTTACATCAAATATCGTGACATGCCGGAGCAGGACCTGCGAGCCCTTGCCAAGGCACAGATCGAGGAGGCGGCGGTTTTGGCAGGCAGGCTGGCCCGCGTGGCGGACTTGGAGGCGCATATGCGCTCGCTGTTTCAGAATGCAGAGCAGAACGGGAGCGACCCTGTGCCCGGTCTTCTACTTCTCCTGGGAGACGCCGAAACAGTGCGTCTTTTGAAAGATATTTCCGGGGAAAACGCGGGCGGTGGCGTGAGTCTGACCGATCCCTCTCTTGCGGAGAGGGCCAAGGGTATTCTCACGCTCACGGACCGCCTCCGTGAGGCCGACACAACGAAGAATAACGCAGAGGTTATACTTGCCTACGCCCAACTGCGAGAGCAGAGCGGAATGACAGTGACGAGAAACCAGTTTGTGGAGGCACATGCGGGCCTCACTTCTGATGTGATTGCAGCGCTCGATCGAGTGGACAATGGCTATGAACGGGACGCAGTCCTGCTACCCGCGGCCGTGCGTGAGTCGATTGCCGACTTGATATCGCGTTATGCCGTGCGTGCCCAGCCGGTGCGGGAGACAATGAACGGCGCTCTGTCAGGGCTTGCCGGGGTATCGGATTTGGGGCAGGCAAGGCAGTCGCTCATGGCGGCTCTGGAAGTCTTGACGGGCGCTGAGTTCGCCACGCCGCGCGCTGCGCTGCAAGCGATCATCGCCGGAGCAGGGGATGTGTCTTCTCTCAAACTTTCTGTGCAGTCATATCTGGACTCTCTGACTGATCCCGACCCTGCGATGATCGACCAGACAGCCGGCGATCTTTACGGCTCTGAACTTCTGCGCACATTGTCCGTGGCGGGCTCGGTGGATTCATTCCAGAATGTGGATTGGCCCGTGGATCTGCGGACGTTCATTCTCGTGTATGAATACCAGACCGCGTCGTCCAGATACGAAGGATACCAGGACCTCCGCGCCTCGTCTGCGGCTTCACAGGACGAGAGTCCGGTGCTCGATCTTTCAGGTCTTCTGGGAGACATGGCACGGTTTATTCTCGCCAAAGACTTGGAAGCATTTGCAGCGGAGACAACAGCGGACCCGGTAGCGGGGACGGGCAATACCGGCTCCATTGCCGACGCTCGGGCGCGTGCGCTGGCCCATGGTGAGTCCGGTTCATACTACCTTTCTGACTACTTCAGCGCCTACTTTGCCTCCCGGAATACAGATAGTACCAAAATGCCGGCGTTAAACCAGATCGCTGCGGACCTCCTTTCCGGTGAGCTGCGTCGGATAACGTCGGATTCAGTATCCAAGGGAGGGATTCGCAATATCGATGAGCGTCTATACCTGAGCGATTTTCAGGAATACATCCTGGCTGCCAAATTCCAAGCGTACATGGAGGCTCATCCGTTCACCCTGTCAGGCTCTGCCACCGGGGACCGCATGTCATCTCTGAAGCCTGTCTTTGATGCCTTTCTTGATGATTCTGGTTTCGCCACCGCGGACGGGAAGACGATCCGCCAGCGCCTGCTCAACTCCGCCGCGATTACGGGACTGTTCAATGCTGTGTTCTCTTCGATGGATCAAGGGACGGGTCCGGAAGCCTGTCTTCCCTCCGTGCTGGGTCCGGGATTTGGCGCGGCTGCTGCCCCACTGAATACGCCTGAAGATTTTCTGCCCGCTGCTCTAAAAGCGATAACAGGCTACGAAAGCCAGGATTACAAAACGATTGCGGCTTCGCTCCATCCCCGTGTCCTCATTGAACTTACCAAATTGGAGCTTTCGTCTCAAGAGCATGCGGGGGACCCCCCGTATATTCGTGACGCTGATCTTCAATCCATGATCGACGTTGCGGGGTCGGCCGCTCTCTCCGCGTCAGCACGGCAGGAATTGCTGGAATTCTTAAGGAGCCGCACAGCCGGAGCGTTATCCGGTGCCGACAGTGTCACCATGGCATCTGAGGCCGTGCGAGCCTACCGCCAGAATAAGGTCTTTGCATTCTATATTCCCGACGAGTCGGGTTCGGCAGATATTAAGGCATTTGTCGCGAACAACGGCCCGTTGGCCGCGTCGATTGAGACAAAATTCTTCCAAGGATTGGACGCGCAGGCGGGAACAGATTTGCGCCAGCGCGCCAAAGAGGACCGGGGCGCCATGATCGGTGCGCTCATTGAACGTTATCAGGGACTGGAATCCGTTTTCTATAATGGGCTCACCTCTGACGAAAAGACAGGGTTCGAACGCCTGAAAATCGCTCTTCTTTCCGGGCCTCAAGCGCTCCTAAACAGCGATGAAATTGCATCTCTGACAGCCAATCGCAAAGATTACGTCCGGTTCTTTTTGCTTCGGTCGGCTCAGGAATTGGTGGTGTCGGGTCTCTTCGAAAGAACGGAAAGCGCCGTCATGGGACAGCTCGCGCGGGGAGGAACACCGGGCCTGTGGAGTCTTGGTAAAAGCAATCGTAACGCTCTAGTCCGGGCCTTCGTGGACGCATTGTATAGCGCGGAAGGATCGGAGTCGCCCCAAAGAGCTGCAATGGACAATGCCCTCTTGGCATCAAACCCCGGGCTGGGTGAGCAGATCGCAGCAGGGTTGAAGGCGATGGACCCTGATCTAAAGAAGGCACTGATTCAAGAACGAGTGCTGGTGGATCGATTCTTGGATTCATTTCTCGAGAGCGACGCCGAACGCGCCCTGATCTTGCATGCGATCAGTGATCCGGCTGTTCTGCACCCCGGAGCGGATCTCTCTTTGGGATATGAAGCGCAGAAGGAGTTCTTCTTGGCCTCACAGGATCGGCGCGAACTTACGGGTCTTCTGGCCTCAGGACTTGTCGATGACGAACGTATTGTGAAAGAAACGCAACAGCGTTATGCACGGCAACTGGAAACCGCCACGCGATTACAGACATTCGCCGACCTGCGTGGGAATGACGTCAAGCTGTCCCGATTCTCAAACTACCGAACGTATCTGGGTCAGGAGCGGGCTTACGCAAATCCAGACTACGAGGCCTACAAAGCCGCTCAAACCGCGCAGGGAAGAACGCCGTTGGGCTACAACGAATGGGCATCGGGATTGGTCGTCGAGTCCCAGTCGCTTAAGTTGTCCGCGAAAAGCATCTTTGAGGATGGTTCTTGGAGAACGTCACTAACGTCAGACGATCAGGCAAAAACCACGCGGATGACGCTGGGAGGCGACACGCCCGGGGACCCTTCAGATGACAGAAC
>JACPZR010000187.1 GCA_016195395.1 Spirochaetia bacterium | reverse complement strand
CTGCGCATAGTTGTCCACTTCCGCGTCGAACTGGACCTCTTTGCCCAGAAAGCTGAACCGCTTCAACTGGAAGGAGAGGTCTGTCTTTGCAGGCGTTCTGTCAGTGAGGTCTTTCAGGATTTCCAAAACGCGCACGCCGCCGGTCTGGCTCTGCACAGCGGACAAACGATCGCGGCAGATGCGCTCCGCGTCGGCCACTGGGTTGGCTGTGTCCGGACGCAGGTCCGGGATCTTCGTGGCCAGCTGCATGACCTGCTCGCGGTAGGTTTTGATCTGGCGGCGGTCCAGAAGAATGCTGATCAGGAACGACACCAGAAGAATGATCACGGAGGCCGCCGCAAACAAAACCGGCGTGGCAAAGATGTTGAAGTTGAATTCGCTCCGGCGCAGTGTCCCGCCAAAGGGGCCGCTCAAGAAGTCGATGCGATTGGCGGCTTTTTCGCGGTAGTGCTCACCCGTTCCGATTGCTGTCACCCACATGGCGACATTGCCGCCGCTCGACATGTGGAGCGGATACTCGCTCACCCGGGATTCAAGCTTGTCTGCAAGGAACTCGGCCGTCCCGGAAAGCAGAGAGCCGCCGCCGGAAATAAAATAGCTTTCGGGCGCGTCCGCGGGCAGCGAGATCGCAGAGCGGACAATCTCTTCTGCTATGTCAGAGTAGACTTCCTGCGTCCGCTTGATGATTTTCGCGTAATCCTTTTTTTCTATGCGGTTCCGCTTGAAAAAGTTCTCGGGTTTTTCGGGGCGTCGACTGTTCTCATTCACGTCGAGTTCCAGGGCAAGTTTCTTGGATTCCGCCGTTGGTAGGTCCGTTTCCAGAGTCTCCGCAACCACGCGCGTAATCGTATGCCCGCCTAGCGGAATCATGCGTGAGTAGATGAGTTTACCGTCACGGATAACGTTGAGGATTGTATGATCCCCCCCGATGTCGATCTGTCCGATCGTCTTGTCCTTGTACTCCAGAGGATCCAAAAGGCGCACGGCGCTTGCAAGCCCCACGCTGTCCAGGGAGACCATCTTGAGACTGCCCGTGCCTCTTGTGAGAGGCTGCACAGCGGACAGGAGATTCTCGTGGCGCGCGGTAAAGGTGATCACGCGGGAATTTTCTTCTCCCACGTCCCATGCTTGTCCCAGTACTTCCGCTTCATCCAGGGAGACCGGAACCAGGTTCTCAACCTCAAACGGAATCACGTCATTGATCTGCTTCACGTTGGTGACGGGCACCACAATATCACGGATGTAGACGCGGTCGAGCGTGAGATTCAGAATGAAGTTCTGTTCGTCGGGGAAAAATGACTGCACAAAGCGGATGAGATTGTATTCGTACTCGCCGATGGGTTCCGACTCGGGGGCCGATTCATCCGGCGCTTCCATCTTGAGCGCCACAATCGGCAGGCTTTCCAGGCGCAATATGCGCCGGCCTCCGGG
>JACPZR010000186.1 GCA_016195395.1 Spirochaetia bacterium | reverse complement strand
GTCAAGACGATGTCCGGTGTCTTGGGCCGCACGTTGGATTGGAACACCGACGACATGGCGCTGCAAAACATTCAAGCGCGTGCGCGGTCTCCCATGGCGTGGCTCCTGGCAAACATCACCGGCAGTCTTCTCTTAACCACAAGCAATCGCAGCGAAGCAGCGGTGGGCTATTGCACTATGGACGGCGATACCAGCGGAGGCTTGGCGCCCCTTGCCGGCGTGGACAAGGCCTACCTGCGACGTTGGCTGAAAGACATGGAGACCAAGGGCGACCCCCTGGGCGGACCGATCCCGGAATTGGCGCTCGTAAACGCCCAGGCTCCCACAGCCGAACTCCGTCCTCCAGCCTCGGTGCAGACGGACGAAGGCGACCTCATGCCCTATTCCCTCCTGGACCACATTGAACGACTGGCCATCCGCGACCGAAAACCACCGCGTGAAGTATTCCTTCTATTGAAAGCATCGCTCCCCGAATACAAAGAAGAAGACCTAAAACAGTATGTGCGACGCTTCTTTGCCCTTTGGTGCCGCAACCAGTGGAAGCGCGAACGTTATGCGCCCTCCTTTCACTTGGATGATGAGAATCTGGACCCGCGCACATTCTACCGCTTTCCTATCCTGAGCGGCGGCTACGCCGAAGAACTCGCCGAACTCTAAATTGTGGCGTGATTCGCACGGCATGAAGCAGCGCCTAACCTCTGGGCGCTGCGGTGGATGTTATACGACATGCGGTGGCGGGTAACATGCCGGCGGGTCATGGGTGTTATACGACATATGATGGCGCATAACACGCCGACGTGAGTGGTGTAACACGACGAACGACGTCGGGCACCACGCAGGCGGGCACCGGCGTAACACGACAAACAATGGCGCCTAACATCAAAACCGCGGCCTACATTAACACGACGCGGAATGTCGGTTAACCCACCCACGCGCACGGGCATAACACGCAACCCGCCGACCGGATAAAAAACAGCAAAAGATCGAACTTTTTTGATTGACGAGTGAGCGTTCACTCACCTATCTCCAGAAGTAAGTGCTTACTCACTTCTGGCAGAGGACGGAGGATACGTGAATCCATCAGAAATAGACCAGCCCTTGTCGGGCGATCCCCTTCCGGGCGGCGACTGGACACAGGGACAGCGACGCATCTTCGAGAGCGCAGTGGATGTGTTCGCAGAAAAGGGCTTCGCCGCGGCAACGACGGGAGAGATTGCCAAACGCGCCGGCGTCGCCGAGGCGCTGCTCTTCAAGTATTTTGGCAACAAGCGAAACCTGCTCAAGCGCATTGCGCTCCCCATCCTCGACTACTGGTTTGCCCCCGTAAGCGTCATCCGCCTCCGGCGCATTCTGTCCAACCCATCAGGTGACATGAGGGATTTCTTGACCTCCGTACTCACGGAGAGGCGCGACTTCATCCGGTCACATAAGCCCTTCGTGCGAATCGTGCTTCAAGAAGCAATGATCGATCCCGAGATGCGTCAGGTGCTGGCCCGGAATTTCAAAGAGCGCATCCGCCCGATCTTTGCCGAGGCCATCACATCGTACCAGAAGCGCGGAGTCCTCAAACCAATTCCGGCCGAAACCATATTGCGGATGATCGTCTCATCGTTTGCCGGATATATTTTTCTGACCGAGTTCATGGCGCCGGACGAATCATGGGACCACGAGAGTGAAGCAGCCGCAACCATAGACATCTTGTTGCAGGGAATTGCGGCCGCTCCCGCCTCTTCAGCAGGATCGAAGCGGCACCGCGCAGCAAAAGCAGTAAAGAAGAAGGCAAGGTCCAAAGGAGGCCGTCGATGATCTCCGTACTACACAAGGAAGCACGGGCCCCGTCTGCGAACGTTCCCGCTGCGAAGACTGGCATCCTTCTTATGCTTCTGATTAGCCTCGCATCGATTGTGGCGGCCCCCCTCTGGGCAGAGAGCGACACGGACTCCACGCAGCTAACGCTCTCGAAAGCGGAAGAGATAGGTCTCAAAACCAACGCTGACATTATACTTTCAAAGAACCGTGTGTCAATCGCAGAGAACGACCGCGGAATTGCAGGTTCCCGCCTCTACCCTGATCTTTCTGTTTCGGCCGGCTACAACTACATGGATCCCCCGGCCGGAGGAAAGATTGAAATTATCCCGCCATTCACAAAGACCGTCGGTTTTTATCGGAACGACAACTTCAGTCTGGGCACAGAGCTCCGCTACATTCTGTACGCGGGGGGTCGACACACGACCGGTATCGAACTCGCACGACTTTCGGAAGAAGCATCAAAGTGGCTTTTAAAAGACACTGTGCGCTCCACGCGCTTTGAGATCCGCCGCGCATTCGTATACTGCCTGCTTTCAAAGGAGCTGGGACTCGTAGCAAAGGAAAGCAGAGACCGCGCAAAAGACCGTCTGCGCGACGCCGAAAACAACTTTAAATCAGGCGCCATCAGCAAGATCGACCTGCTGCGCGCAAGGGCCGACGCTGCGGACGCTGATCTTGTACTGTCGGAATCACAGGATCACCAGAAGGCAGCGTTAGACAGGCTCAAAATCGTTTTGAACATGCCTCTTGATCAGGAGATAGACCCTGTGGGCGATCTGAAGTCAGTCGCTGTGACGATTGACGCTTTGGATAGATCGACGCTCCGCTCTGCTGAACCCGAGTTTGCCCGCCTCTACGCCGCGCGCGTGCGCGCAGAACAGGCGCGACAGAATGTAAAGCTGCAAGAGGGTGAATCCATGCCCACGATAGTCACGGGCCTCAAATACGATTACACGAATCCATACCAAGCCCAAAAGCGATGGGGCGATACAGTAAATATGTTTTTTGGCGTTTCCCTGCCCCTCTTTGACGGCGGACGTCTGGCAAGCTCAAAAAAGAAAGCCGAACTCGAGGCAGAGAATGCATCCATTCAGGCGGACGATCTGTCCAAACAGTTGACCAGTTACTACCGCATGCTTCTCGACCGCATCGACAGTTTGTCGCGCGGCCTCTCCGCGCGCCGCGCCACGCTACAGACTGTGACCGCCTCGCGTGATGCGGCTGCCGTAGGCTGGAAGAACGGAGCCATTACGATGCAGCAGATGCTGGACAGCGAGCTCGTGGTGTCACGCATTCAAGTTCAATACCTGAAGAATATCGCAGACATTCTCGAGGCATCCGCGGACTGGGAGCGCCTCACAGGCAAAGAATCAGGCATCTTCAAATCCTCGCTGTAAGGAATCACTATGAACACCAAGTACACATACCCGCTCTTCACCCTCATGCTGGCGATGTCCCTTCCCGGCTTCGTTTCATGTGGCAGGATCAAAGGCTCACAGATCCAGGGCTCCGGCTCCGTAGAAGCGGACGAAATTCAGATCGCTCCGCTTTATCCCGGGAGGATCGCTTATCTCCATGTAAGAGAAGGCGACTCGTTCAAGCAGGGGGACATTCTTGTGACGTTAACCAACGGCGAAATGGATGCCGACGTTGCATTCAGCCGCGCCGGACTCGACGCGGCCCGTCGGAACGTTACTCAGGCGCAGGTCAATCACGACAATGCATTGAAAGAGCGGCGGCGTGCCGATGAACTTTTCAGGGCCGGGAGCATTTCGCAGCAGGACATGGACCGCATCGCTACACATGAGCAGGTCACCGCGTCCCAGCGCGATGCCGCCAAAGCGCAGGCGGATCAGCTGGAGGCGTCTGTAAGCCGGTCATCGTATCGTTACAAAGAAACGCGCATCGCCGCTCCCGTTTCCGGTGTAGTCCTCCGTCGGAATTTTGATATCGGCGAGGTAGTCATGCCCGGCTCCCCCGTTCTATCCGTCGCGAATCTGGACAAGGTGCACATGAATATCTACGTGGCCGCTCCTGATCTTCCTCAGGTGCGCCACGGTCAGGATGCAAGTGTCATGATCGACGGCCTTTCTGATGCTTACCCGGCCAAGGTCGTATACATTGCGAACCAGGCAGAATTTACGCCCAAGAACGTCCAGAGTCTGGTGCGTCACTTTGACGAAGTGAAGGCCGTGGACGGGGTCGACTTAAACGTTATGCGTGGCGAAATATACGGGCTGATCGGCCCAGACGGGGCCGGAAAAACCACGCTCATGCGTCTCTTGATCGGGGCGCTGGCACCCGATGCCGGGACCATCAACGTGGAGAATGTAGACGTTCTTCTGCGCCCCGACGAAGCGCGCGAACGCCTGGGCTACATGCCGCAGCTCTACGGTCTCTACGGCGACCTCACGGCTGAGGAGAATCTGATGTTTTTCGGGAAGCTCCAGGGCATGAGCGCCGCCCGGAGAGACCGCCGCATAAAAGAACTCCTGGAATTTGTCCGCCTATCGCAGTTCAAAGACAGACGCGCGCAAAACCTCTCGGGCGGAATGTACAAGAAGCTGGCCATTGCCTGCTCTATCCTTCATGAGCCGCGCGTTCTTCTCTTGGACGAACCGACAAACGGCGTCGACCCGGTGTCGCGCAGAGAGCTGTGGGCTCTCTTGTTTCAACTGGCTTCAGATGGCGTCGCCATTCTTGTAAGCACGCCGTACATGGATGAAGCTGAACGGTGCCACCGCGTGGGGCTGATCTTTGAGGGTCGGATTCGTGAAGAAGGGGCGCCTCGTGACCTTGTGGAAACATCCATTGAAGATCTGTTTCTTCAGATTCAGCGGACCCATGCGGCAGAGACTCCGGCAGGTGGAACGTGAAAGCCCTTGTTGTTCAGGATCTGACCAAAACGTTTGGGGCTTTCAAGGCTGTGGATTCCATCACATTCGACGTTGACCGCGGCGAAATTTTCGGCTTCCTAGGCGCGAACGGCGCGGGAAAATCCACGACCATCCGGATGCTCTGCGGAATTCTGCCCCCGGATTCCGGGCGTGCGGACCTTCTGGGCATTGACGTTATCGCACGTCCTGACCGGGTCAAAAAAGCCATTGGGTACATGTCCCAGAAGTTTTCTTTGTACGGTGACCTCACGGTCAAAGAGAACATCCAATTCTTCGCAGGGATCCACCGGCTTCCCAAGGATGTTCTCCGTGACAGGTTGGATCAAATCCTCGAAATGGCCGATCTGCGCGGGATGGAATCCATCCGGACCAGTGAACTCTCCGGAGGCGTAAAGCAGCGTCTGGCGCTAGGCTGTTCGCTGATTCATGAGCCCGAAATTCTTTTTTTGGACGAACCGACGGCCGGTGTGGACCCGGCCGCCCGCCTTCATTTCTGGAACCTGATCCGTCAACTGAGAGACAGAGGAACCACGATCTTTGTAACGAGCCACTATATGGATGAAGTGGAACAATGCGACCGCATTGCCATGATGCATCGCGGGCGCATCGCAGCCTTGGATTCCCCGGCAGCTCTCAAGAAAAGCGTTATCCGCGGTGTGGTCATCCACCTCCAGTGCGACGAACCCCAGAAAGCCCTCGAAGTTCTGGGACAGTCTCCGCGTAACAGAACTGGAACGAATCCAGCCGAATCTTGAAGATGTATTTGTCAACTTGATTGGCGGCCTCGATGAACAATCATGATCACGCGGATATTGGCCGTCGCTTGGAAAGAGTACATCCACATTCGGCGCGACTTCCGCACACTGTACTTGGCCCTCGTGATGCCCGTAATCATGATCCTGCTCTTTGGGTACGCCATCGATTTTGACGTTGACCACATATCCACCGGGGTTTGCGACCTTGACAGATCAGCGGAAAGCCGGGAGTTTGTAGGAAGGCTCACCTCCGGCCATTGGTTCCAGGTCCGACTCCAAACCCAGGACCCGGCACAACTTGAGGAGGCGCTCAAGGACGGTCGCATCAAAGTGGGGCTGGTTTTCAGGGAAGGCTTTGCGCGCGCGATCAAACGCAAGGAGACGGCCCACATCGGGGCGATTATAGACGGAAGCGAT
>JACPZR010000185.1 GCA_016195395.1 Spirochaetia bacterium | reverse complement strand
GATCGTTTTTTCGTCGACCTCCACTTGGAAGGCATTCCGTCGTTCAATCACATACTCAGACAGTTTCTCTACGCGCTCCTCCGCCTCTCCCTTCAATTGCGAGATTTCCGAAAAGAGCATCTTGTTGCGGATCACCTGTGTGATGGAATACTGAAAGGTCTTGATGAGGGATAGTTCCGATTCCGAGTAGTCCGTCTTATTGCTCTTGGCGCCAAGGAAGATCATTCCCAGCACTTCCGACTCGTGGGGAAGCGCGATCGCAATCTGGTAACCTAACTCCGCAACCTTTTGGAAAACAAGTTCGGTGGCCCGAAGACTCACCAGGTGCTGCTTCCCCACCGGAGAAGAAGGTTCCAGCCGCAGCGTCCCCAGATGCAGAATGGAGCCGTAGTTCTCAAAAAACTCCGTGGAGATCTTGGCTCTCCGCTGGAGGCGGTTTCCCCACAGGATCATGCTGCGGATCTCTTCCGGCAGTTCCTGTGTAAAATGAAGGGCGCCGAATTTGTCCGGCACAATGGCAAAGGCCTTCTCCGATCCAAACAACGTTCCCAGTACGACGAGGATCCGTTCCAACAATTCGTTGATGCCCGCGCGCGGGTCAATCGAGAGGAGTTCCGTGCGGAAATTCTCCAGTCGGACGGCATTACCCAGGAGTTCCTCCACCTGAGTGTGCACCAGGGTGAAGCGACGCGTCAAAACCAGAGCACCGCCCAGGATGAACACGGGAAACGCAAAGCGGGCGATCATGGGAGTGGAAAGCACGCCGCGGATGGCGAGGATGTCGTGGATCGCTCCCAGCAGGAGCGCTGCTACGCCCGGCACCAGATACATTGCGTCTTGGTTTTTTCGAAAGAACTCCCGGAAGATGTAGAAGATGTAGTACGCGATGACAGGCATGATGCCCACCTGCCAGATCGCAAGGCAGAGAAAGGCAATCCTGTAGGATCCAAAGGCCGCAACTAAGGCAAGGATTCCACAGCACGCAGAGAGCACCAAACCAATGCGGTCGTAGCCTCCATGAAAGAACTGGGAAAGGAAAAACGAAAAGACCGGACCAATGAAAAACAACAGGCACAGCTCGAACTTGGAACGCAGAAGAACATGATTGCCGAAGACAACATCGCGACTGCCTAAACGAAAAAACCAATACGAACAGAGCAGGACGCAGAGAAGCCCAAAAAACAGGTGATACTTATCCTTCTTTCGCCTGCTCCAAAGGAACAGATAATAGAGTCCGCCCAGAAGGTAGATGCCCAAGAGGCCGATGGAAAGAAGTTCCCGACCATAGTAGTCCCGTAGAATGCTCTCGGCGTTTCCGATCCGCGGCTCTTCCGAGGCGAACAGGGGATACGTCCCATCCGTGTACAACGCCAGGTAGATGTAGTTGTTATCGGGCTTCAGGCGAATGGCGTTGGGAACGGTGCGTACGAACGTCATCATGGACGCCGTGGAGTAGGGTTCCACGCTGCCCATCCCGCCGGCCAATTCATCATTGATGTAGACTTGTACCACATCCGAAAGCTGGCCTGCATCGATAGCGAGCTGGTTTTTCTGCTGCCTGGCAAGCGGCTCCGGGAGGCGGGCCCGAAACGTTACCCATCCGCGATAGTCGTCAAAGCCGCGCAGGCGCCTTCCGTAGGACGGGAGAGCAGTGGCTTTCCATTCACCATCACGGGAAACGAACGACTGCGCAGGGGCTCCGCGTCGGATTTCCCAGTCCCGCAAGGTGAAGACGTCGGGGTCTTGCCCGCACCCGATTTGGCAAAGGCAGGCGGACCACAACACAATGAGGCAGTTTAATTTGCGCAATGTGAGTGGCTCCTACGCTCGACCCTTCCATGGAACTTTGGGGCGTCAAGTCGTAAGATTCAAAAGGCGTTGGCCCCCGTAGTGGCATTGAAGACCGAAAGGGTGCCTGATATAAGATTTGTGACGTAAAGCAAATTTGCTGTTGGGTTCACAGCAACCCCCATTGGCTGGGATCCTGTCGCGAAGCTGGAATTCGCCAGGGTTCCATTCATGTAAGCCCCCGTGGTGGCGTTGAAAAATGTTACGGTGTTTGCATTGTAGTTTGTGACGTACAACAGATTGGACCCAGGATTCGAGGCGATCTTGTATGGCGTGGCTCCGGTCGTGAAGCTGGAAGCACCCAAGGTCCCGTTCATGTACGCCCCCGTGGTCGCGTTGAAAAATGTTATGCTGGTTGAAGACTGGTTCGCGACGTAGACCAGGTTCGCTGAAGCGTTGAAGTCGAGATACCATGGGTTGGAACCAGTGGTAAAGCTGGATGCAACCAAGGTTCCCCCAAACGCATAAGCTCCTGTTGTGGCATTGAAGAAAGTCACAGTATTTGACCCGCTGTTCACTACGTAGATCAGATTCGCAGCGGAATTCACGACAACGCCGGCTGGATTTGTCCCGGTGGTGAAACTGGAAGCAGCGACAGTCCCATTGACAGGGGCGCCCGTAGTGGCGTTATAGAATGTAACTCTGTTTGATCCGTAAGTGACCACGTAGAGCAAGTTTGCCCCAGGATTCACCGCAACCCCGATCGGGCTGCTGAAGGTGGTGAAGCTGGATGCTCCTAACGTTCCAAACGCATAGGCGCCCGTAGTGGCATTAAAGAATGTAACTGTGTTTGACCCGCTGTTGGCAACGTAGAGCAGATTCGCCGCAGGGTCCACCGCAATCCCGGGCGGATTGGTACCGGTTGCGAAGCTGGAAGCGGCCAAGGTTCCGTTGGTATAAGTTACTGTTGTGGCATTGAAGAATGTGACTGTATTTACCCCGTTAGCAACGTAAAGCAAGTTTGCCGCAGGATTCACGAGTGCACAACATGGACCACCCCCAGTAATGAGATTGGGCCCTCCCGCTCGCGAAGCGAGTATACTGGAGATAAGAGCGGAGGGACTCTTTGAGGTATCGAACGGACTCGGCTCCAAGTGGAGGCAGGATGCACCTAGCGTGAAAGCGATGGCGGCCATCGAGCGCACTACCACATGCAGCGCCGTGGTCTTTGATTTTGCCCCGCGGGCATATCGATTCAGGACTTGCATACGGGTGAGAGGCGATGGCGGACGGCCACGGTTGACGCTGGACTTCTGATTAGGATATTCAGATACCAGTCTCTGATATCGGCATAACTTACCTTTCCTTCCGTGCGCACCTCGCATAAATACAGCGGCCCCTCCTTTGCCACTTGGGTCAAGCAAGGCGCGAAAAAGGGTCGCTCAAAACCCCCTGAACAGGGGGCCTCGCCGTTTCAGGCCAGCCCGGCGAATTTGCTTGCCTCGGTTGGCTCCGGCTTGATACCATCCGGACACTATTGTTCTGCTCATGCCTTCGCCGCCGGGTCCAAACGCCGGAGTCGCCTTGAAATCTTTCTACTTGCATCTTTCGTTGGCGGGCGCTGGATTCCTGCTTGGCCAGTGCGTCCAGTTGCCGGCGAACACAGAGGATGAGAGGCTCATCCTTGGAACGTTGATCAGGGCCAAAGGCACCAGCGCCCCCAACCAAGCCACTCCCAAGTTGATCTTTGTGAGCAATACAACATCGACCGGGAATCTGGGCGGCGTTTTGAACGCGGATGCAATCTGCAATGCCGACTTGGCCAAACCGGCAAACACAGGGACTTACAAAGCGATGATCGTCTCAGCCGCCCGGACCGCATCGGTGACCGCAAATGTGGGAGACGGCCAGGTGGATTGGGTGCTGCGGCCCAGCCAGTTGTACACGCGCCCGGACGGCACCGTAATCATGACCACCAATGCGGCTTCTATCTACGTGTTTGGACCCAATATGACCAATGCGATTGGCACCACAGGTATAGCAGCTTGGACAGGATTGAACACTGACTGGACTACAGCAGGAGGTTGCGGCGTCACGGCGTGGACAGACGGCTCCGCCGGAGCTTTTGGACGCTATGGGACAACGAATGCGGCTGCCTTAGCTGCGATCATGGGCGGGAACCTGAGCTGCATAAACCCTTCGGCGCTGTACTGCGTGCAGCAATAGTCGCAGGCCCTAAGTCTGCCGCCATCCCCCGACCAAGCTTGATATTGACGCCCCGCAGCGGTTTTTGATGGAATGCGTGGAATGGTTCGACTCGCACGGTACATGTGTCTCTGCCTTTTGGTCGCGAGCATATCCTGCGGCCGCGCGCGTCCGTCGGCCCCCGCTGCGGAACGGGGGGTAATCGACCTGCGGGCTTCCGTGCTCGACGAGGTGCCGCTGGCCGGCGCCTGGGGCTTTCTGCCGGGGGTTCTGGTTCAAGAGGCGAACACCCCCGCCGCGGTTTTTTTGAAAGTGCCTGCGGCTTGGAACGGGCAGACGGTGGGCGGGTCTGCGTACGGACCGCACGGCGCAGGCACATACATTCTCCGCGTTCTGCTCCCCCCGGCTCACGAACCCCTTGCGTTGAAAATGCTCTCGTGCTCGTCCGCCTGCCGCGTCTTCGTTTCCGGGTCCAACGGCGTGCATGAGGTCTATTCCGCCGGCCAGCCGGCGCTCACGCCGGATAGAGAGACAGGAGATTATAGGCCCGGCGTCGTCCGCCTTCCGCCCACGGGAGACCGGTTCGACATTCTTGTGCAGGTGTCAAATTTTGAGCATAACAGGGGCGGCCTCTGGCGAACCCCTGTGCTCGGAACGGAATCACGTCTTAATAGAACGCGGTCCGTGACGCTCTACTGGGACTTCTTCCTGGTGGGCGCTCTCTTGATGATGGGCGCCTACCACCTTGGGATTTCCTTTATGCGGGGCGGCAATCCTTCGTCGCGTTATCTGGGTCTGTTCTGCGCGCTGATGGCCCTGCGGACCGGACTGACCGGCGAGATGTCTGTGCTCGAGGCGTTCCCCGGCCTTCCATGGTCAACGCGCCTAACGCTTGAGTATGCGGATTTCAATGTGGCTCTCGCTGTTTTTGTGGCGTACGCCACCGCTGTTTTTCCCAAGCAGTCGATTCAGTGGCTGCGAAAGATCGAAATCGCCGGGGCTCTGGTTCTTGCGGCCGTTGCGCTTGCCACTCCGTCGCGCTTTTTCACGGGCACACTGGTGGCAGCACAAATCTGGCTGGGCCTGTGTGCTGCCGACATGCTGGTATCAGCAAGCCGGGCTGCATGGAAGCAGTTCGGCGACGCACGATTGTTTTTGGCTGGATTCGTTGTTTTGTTTGCGGCCGTTTTGAACGACATCTTCTACTCATGGAATTTAAGTCCGTTCCCATACCTCTCCCCTCTTGGCTTCTTCATATTTATTGCGTTTCAAGGAGCGGGACTCGCGCGGCGGTTCTCTTCCGCGCTTCTCCAAGTGGAGAAGCTCAACGAGGAACTGGAAACACGCGTAGAGGAGCGGACCCGGGATCTGGAACTGGAAAAAGAGCATGCCTTGGAAGCATCGAACGCAAAGTCGCAGTTTCTATCAGTGATGGCCCATGAAATCCGGACGCCGTTGCACGTTATTCTGGGTAATGTCCGATTGATGTTAGAAGAAAACCTGACCACAGAGCAGCGCCGGACACTGGAGACCGTACAGGCATCCTCTCAGGGTCTGGCCGCGCTTCTGAGCGACGTGCTGGATCTTGCGCGCATAGAGGCGGATAAACTCCTGGTACAGCTGGGGCCCCTGGCTCTCCGCGAATACGTTGAAGAGATCGCCGCTACCTTCCGCGCCAAAGCAGCAGAAGTTGGCACCTCCATCCATCTCAAGATCGCATCCGATGTCCCGGAATTCGTCACGGCGGACCGCGTGAAGCTGGGACAGATACTCACAAACCTGCTTTCAAATGCAGTGAAATTCACGAGCAAAGGCACTGTGGAACTCTCTGTTGAATGCGCCGGCCGGGACACATCGAACGTGCGGGTGCGGTTTACTGTAGCGGATACAGGCATTGGCATTGCAGCGGACCGACTGGAGGCCGTCTTTGAAAAATTCACCCAGGAAAAGGCCGAGGTGGGGCAGCGTTACGGCGGAACGGGGCTGGGCCTGAGTATTGTGCAGGGACTTGTGTCCCTGCTCGACGGCACGGTGAGGGCCGAAAGCCGCCAGGGAGTGGGTTCCCGCTTCATCGTCGAACTGCCTTTTGTGATCTCTCAAGAACCCCCGCTGCCTCAACCAAAGCTGGCAGATGTTTCTCTCCAAGGTCTGCGGGTTCTTGCGGCAGAGGACAATCCGGATAACGTTGCACTGATGAGAAGAATGTTCCAACGATTCGGAGCGGAACTGACCATTGCGTCAAACGGCGTGGAGGCGGTGGAGCTCTGCCGAAACAATTTTTTCGATGTGGTCCTGATGGACCTCCAGATGCCGCTCTTGGATGGATTTGGCGCGGCCAAACAAATCATTGAGGAAGCCGCATCCGCCGGACGCACTCCGCCGCCCATCGTTGCTCTGACGGCCGCCGCAGTGCCGGAGATCCGGGAACGAGCGTTCCAACATGGAATCCGGGATTTCCAGACCAAGCCTGTCGACCCTGATGAACTGCGGGCGCTTCTGGCCAAGTACAAACACGGTTAAGGCCTGCCGATTGGATCCGGGGGACCGCCAGCCGACATTTTCCTAACCTCACTTCCTCTCATCCTCCTGTAAATTCCCATGGCCGCCTTCAGAAACCGCGCATCCACTCACTCGGCCGTCTGACGCGAACCAGCGACCGCGCATGCTTATGCATCTCCTTGTCCAGCGTGATGAGCTCCGCACGAACTTGGAGAGCCAGGATAACGTATACGATGTCAGCCGCACGGAGCGGACCTTGCTCCAGAAGTTCCAGCCCCTGCCGTGCATGCTCAAAACTCAGTTCGTAGAGTGTCACACCCGGAATGTCCGCGAGAGCTTCTGCGAGACGCTTTGCCTGCGCGGCTCTTCCCGTCCGGCGCGCCACGGCAGATGCCACCTCAAGCAGCGCGAGCGACGGAAGATGAATATGAGGCATGACATCCGAAAACGAGAGCAACATAGCGTGCGCCTCTCCGTGGTGCGGCTCGTCGCGCAGCGAAGACGCCACAAAAACGGACGCATCTATCACAATATCATTCCCAACGCTCAACGCGCGTTCCGGTCCCAAGTAAGGATTGCGGATGCGGATTTTCCCGCCGACCGCTTTCTGGCCCGGACTCCTCTCCCTGCGCCGTCCCAACGCTTCTGCCACGACGTCCATTCGTCTTTATCCTGCCCATGACCGACTGTCTCGAGACTATGCCGCAGCCGCGCAATCACGTAATCTTTCATGGTGGTTCCCTCCATCGCAGCGCGCGCTTTCACGCGGCGGAACAGGTCGTCCGGAAGGTCAATCGTCGTACGCATAAAAGCATAAACGCATACTTCACAACACTGTCAACCTGAATACGTGGGGCGACAAGAGATTGAGAAGAAAGAGGACACAGTTCAAAAAAGGCAATCGGCCTGCCGACATTTTCCTTCCCTCACCTCCTCTCGTCCTCCTGTAGATTCCCGTGGCCGCCTTTCAAAGTGACGTACCTCTGCGGCCATTTGCCTCCCTCACCTCAAAAATAACTGGCCGAAGAAACACCATCAGCGATTGTAATCCATGACCGTTGACCAGACCCAGAGCGCACACGCCCCCTTTGAACCGCACCCCGTCCTCCGCAACAAATGGGTGCAGACGTTCCTTGCATCAGTGCCCATCCGGGACAAGACATCGCATCCAATGGACAGAGCCTCCAAGGAACGTCTGATTAATGTCGGCAACGGCGTGCGGCTCTCCGCCTTCGAGTCGCTTCATCCGCCCCAGAGCTCACGCGGTCTCCTTGTGCTGATCCACGGCTGGCTGGGCGGCGCAAGCTCATCATATATTGTCAGGACGGGACGTTACTTCTTTGACCAGGGGTACGACATCTTCCGTCTCAATCTCCGCGATCACGGCGAAACATACCATCTCAACGAAGGAGCATTCAACGGCAGCCTGATAGCGGAAACATATGAAGGAGTGCGACTGGGTGTGACTGACTGTCTTGCGCGAGCCGGACGGGGACTTCCAGTTTTTCTGGCAGGCTTCTCCCTGGGAGGCAACTTTGTTCTGAGAATCGCATTGCGGCACAGCTCTCACAAGAAGAAGATCCCGAATCTGGCACACTGCATTGCAGTAAGCCCGGCAATCAACCCTGAGCGGGCCACGGAGATGATCGATGAAAGCCGGATCCTCCGCGCTTACTTTCTTCGGAAATGGCGGCGCGAGCTGAAAAAGAAACAGGAGTCGTTCCCCTCGAAATATACCATGGATGACTTGATGAAGGCGCGCAGCGTTATGGAACTCACAGACAAGGTGGTGCCTGCGCATACGGAATTTCCGGACACCAAGGCGTATTTCTCCAGCTACACAATCACACAGGCCTCGCTCGCAACCATCAAGCTCGCCACAACGATCCTGACATCCGCGGACGATCCCATCATTGACGCCGCCGACTTTACACGTCTGAAGAACACATCAAAGGTGTCTCTTGCGGTGGAACGTTATGGGGGTCACAATGGGTTCGTCAATTCGCTGGAATTTGACTGCTGGTATGTGGAAGTCATGGAGCGCATCCTAACCAGTTTCCAAAACGAGGCCGGCGCACGCATTCTCAAGAAAAGCAGGACGCGCAAGGTCACGAAGAACGGCGGAAAACAAAAGTCGGGACAAAAGAGGCCGCGGGCGGCGGGAGCCCGGGCGAAAAAGAAGAAAGGCTCGCGTTAACCAGCGTTATCTGTCGGGGCGTATTTCTGCACCGCCGCATACAACTGCGCGGGCTTGAAGGGCTTTGTGATACAGCCATCCATTCCCGCTTCCAGACTCTGCGTCTTCACCTCCGACAAGGCCGCCGCTGTGACCGCATAGATCGGGGTGCGGCTTCCGCGGCTACGGATGGCGCGGGCCGCGTCAAATCCGTTCATTACAGGCATTTGTAGATCCATCAGGATCACATAGT
>JACPZR010000057.1 GCA_016195395.1 Spirochaetia bacterium | reverse complement strand
TATGTCCCAGGCCATCGCTCATTTCTTTCTGCAGGGAAAGGAGGTGGTTGTGGTGTCGGGAACGCATGGAAAGACAACCACCACGTTTTTGATTGATCATGTTCTCTCTGCTGCGGGCAAGAAACCGGGCCTCTTTGCGGGAGGAGTGCGCGCTGACGGGATGGACGGCTTCCGCCTGTCCGATTCGCCTTACTTTATTATAGAAGGGGATGAGTACGACACCGCCTTTTTTGACAAGTCCCCCAAGTTTGTCCACTACCGACCCAAAGTGCTGGTGCTCACTTCCGTTGAGTACGATCACGCCGACATTTTCCCTGACCTCAAATCATACCGACAGGCCTTCGAGCGGCTCCTACAGTTGATCCCTTCGCAGGGAATCGTCGTAGCGTGCCGTGAGGACAAAGGCGTCCGTGAAATATTAAAAGAATACAAGCATTCCCCCGTAGACTGGTACGACAAGAAGTGCTTCCGCCGTGACGGCGATTCTGTTGATTTTGACCTGGCAAAACGCATCCACCGCTTCCCTCTTCCCGGGGACCACAATGCCCTGAACGCCTGCGCAGCCATCCGCGTAGCCCACCATCTGGGAGTGAGCGCGGAAAAAATTCGCTTTGCGCTGGGCGGCTTCCCTGGTGTCCTTCGGCGCCAGCAGCTCCGCCTGGAAGTGCAGGTCCCCATCCATGAACGCGCAAAAAAGACGGGAGGCCGCGTGTTTGCTCCTGCTGCATTAGTGGAAGACTTCGCGCACCACCCCACCGCGGTCAGGGAAACCATTGCCGCTGTAGCCCAACGTTATCCCGGACGGCGGATCACGGCCATGTTTGAGCCCCGGAGCGCTTCCAGTCACCGCGAATTATTCAGAAAAGACTACACATCGGCTTTCAAGCTTGCGGATGACGTTATTTTATGCGATGTCTTCAACAAGAAGAAAGTTGCAAAGCCGGAACTCATGGACGTCAAAAGGATCGCACGGGACCTGGCAGCCATGAAGAAAGCCGGCCGTTCTCCCAAAGGAAAGGCGCAGTACGCGGCGGACCCCAAAGCCGCTTTTAATCTCTTCCGCAAAAGTTTCAAACCGTCTCCCCAAGGTGATGTCATTCTCATGATGTCCAACGGAGCCTTTGGTGGAATTTACAGCACCATGGACGACTACCTCAAGTCCCTTGCGTCCCCATGACCCTTGACATGACGACCGCGGCGCTGACGGCCGCGCTTGTCGTTCCTTTGTCTGTAACCGCAGCACTCCTGCTTCAGAGACTTCTGCGGCAAAGACACCAACTAGACCCGTCGGCGCTTGTGCGGAAACTCCGGATCGATGATCCCGGCAGACCGTTGGAATCGATTGCGGAAGATTTTGTCAACGTTATCCGCCATGCGAGCGGCTCCCAGCATGCGTTTATTATTCTCCTCGACCGTTTCAACCATGTGGTCTTCCGCCAGGCGGGTAATGTCACACCCACGGCGCAGAGCCTCATCCGGCGGGCGCCCGCCGTCATCCCATTGATGAACCGCACGCAGGCGCCGGATGCCGTCGGACCTTGCGCCGTTTTCAGTTGATGCTCAGGGAAATGGGGCGCGAGGGCTGGGAATTGTTTGTGCCGATCCGCCACGGGGCTGGCACACTCGGGTGCGCCGTACTGTGGGGAAAAGAAGGGAACCGCCCGTTTCGCGAAACAGAGCTCTCATTTTTGACCTCTCTCTTTTTTGTCTTCACGACTTCCTTGACTGCCCGCCTTAACTCCGATGAAGTGCGGGAAACGCGGAACAGATCTGAAAAAATAACGCGCTTCTTCTCCACACACGGTCTCGCGCAACGACAGATATCTGACACGCTGCACATGGTACATTCGAGCCCCATCATGAAGGATATTCGCGGGGCGATTGACCGGGCTGCGAACGCCGGCGAACCGCTCCTGATCACCGGGGAAGTGGGAACAGGCAAGGAACTGGTAGCCCGATTGATTCACGCGCTGGGCCCCCACAAGGCAGAGCCGTTTGAGTTGATCAAGTGCGCTTCCGTTCCTTCCGGAGGATGGGAACATTCCCCGGCGCTTGCGCCTGCGGACCACGTCAAGGGAGTGGTCTTCTTTGACGATGTGGCGGCGATACCCGTTCCCGTGCAAGCGGAGCTCCTGCGCATGCTCCAGCAGACAGGACACATGCCGTTCCAGTTCATCTTTGGCGCCGCGGCGCTGCCCGGGGATTTGGCGGCTGTCGGCGGCGTTGATCCGGGACTGCTTCAAATGATCAGCGGCGCCACGATCGACATGCACCCGCTCCGCCACCGGAGAGAAGACATCCCCGGAATCATTTCTCACTTTCTTGAACGTTATGCAACAGAGATGGGAAGTCCGGTGCGCGAAATTGACGAAGAAGCAATGGAAGCCTTAGTGCGCTATCGATGGCCCGGCAATATCGTTGAACTCGAGAACGTCCTCACGCGGGCGCTCGCGGGTGCGGGGTCCATGACTCTGACCCTCAGGGACCTCCCTGTCTTGGTGCAGGAATCCAAGTCGGGAGCGGACGGAACAAGGTTCACCGGCGCATCCGCAGACGACGCAATCACAGGAACCTTTGAAGAACTCACACAGGCCTACGCAAAGGAATTGATCCTCAAAGCGCTCCGGCGTGCCAACGGAAACAAGTCGCGCGCGGCGGCGATTCTCGGCATCAAGAGAGGCCGACTTATTTACCAGCTGAAAGAACTGGGCATTCAGGATACCGAAGCGGCCGCGGGTGCTGAACCCTAGCCGGAACCATCGTCGCGGTTGGGCCCGTCGCGGGCCGACAAAGTGCACCACACAGCTGACAAAGCGCAGAAACAGACCCCCCATTTCACAGTTTACAGCAGAATGACCCCTGGCCGGAATGGCAATTGAGAATGAGATTTAGTATCAAAATGCTGATCTTGCGAGGTTTGACCCTGCCAGGCTTGGGCTTCCTAGGAGGGGCGTTCCTATTGGTTTCAGGCGCCTTTTTGCCTTCCCACCTGTTGTTTCAGAGCGGATGCGGCCCCGTCACCGACTGCCTGTTGGCGCAGGCCCAGCGGACACCAGAAAAGGCCCTCGCGCAGGTGTTTCCGGGCGCGGTCGTGGACCGAATTCCCTTGTATCTGACGGCCGCGGAGCGGACCGCCCTGGAAAAGGAACTGGGGTTCGCTGTGGAGGGCCGCTTTCACACCTTCTACCGCGCGCGCAGAGAGGGTCGATTAGAAGGGGTGGGAATTTTTGACACTCATCGTGTCCGGACCAAGGAAGAAACCCTTTTCATTGTCGTAGACCCGCAGGGGTTCGTGCAGCACGTAGAGGTCATTTCCTTCTTTGAGCCGGACGAGTATGCCCCGCCCGAACGCTGGCTTAAGTTGATGCTGGGACGCAAACATGGAGACACTCTCCGTCCAGGCTCTGAGATTCCGGCAATCACGGGATCCACACTGACCACCACGGCGGTCAGCCGTGCGGTGCGACGCGTGCTGGCG
This sequence comes from Spirochaetia bacterium, assembly GCA_016195395.1. The sequence goes on along the minus strand of JACPZR010000057.1, from coordinate 3,861 downwards.
CTCGAAAAGCTTCTTCGCGCGCACGGGGGAATTGCCCGGAGCAGCGCATCGGGAGTGCAATCATGAAATTTCTGCTCACAGGTTCCGTCAGAAGCGACAAAGGGTTGCGCACGGGGTCAGAGAAGTAACGTCCACGGGATTCTTCCCGGATGACGTTGTACGGAGCCTGCACGGAGATGGAAGCACATCCCCCGGAAAGTCGGTGCTTCTGCTGCTGGAAGACATCCACATCGATCTGGTTTTGTTCAGCATGACGATCCTGTTTCTGGGTTCTCTTCTGTTTCAGGCCAAGCTTCGTCAAGGGGCCAAACGGACATGGATCATGCTCGTCTCCATATCAGCCCTCGCTTACGTTCTGACGCGCCCTCTGGTTATTTTTGCGCCGATCACCGCGCCGCTTGTGACAATTTCCGGGCTTCTCCTGCATCTGTCACTCTTTGCAGTGATGATCATTATCCTTGTGGACTTGTACGGAAAAAGGGCGCATGATCTGGAGGCGGCAGAAGGAGGTTCACGTGACTGATCACGCTTACTTCCGACCCGTAATTCTTGTCTTCTCGTTGTTTGCGTTGCTTCAGTTTGCAACCGGAGCCGTGCTGTACACCGCCAAGATCGGGTTTCATCCAGGGCAGACGATTGAGTACTACAAGGGTTCAGAAGCGGCGCGTCGCCTGTACCCGGAGCAGGACGATCATTTTATGCAGGCCCGGACCTTCGCGGGAATGGCCAAAGCCGCAGTGGGACACAGCATGGCCTACGCACTGATCTGTTTTCTGATCACGCATCTTCTGCGTTCACTGACGGCGCGCACTCCGGCCCTCCATCGCGCAGACAAGCTCGCGCTGGCGTTCTACGCCTTTGCATTCCTCGATTTGTTTGCCGGCTTCTTTGTGCGATTTGGGCCGCTTGCGCCGTGGACGGCGGTGGCCCGGTCGGTCGTGTTTGTGGGTTTTGAGGTCTCCGGCATCTTGTCCGTTCTATGGCTGGCTTCCATTGCGATCGGGAGCCGTAAACCGGCGCCTAACGAATCAAAGGTGCAACAGGCAAGAGTGTTTGACGAAAAGCTGGGCACCGCGAATTCGTAACCATGCCCCAACAAGATGAAGGCTTTGTCCTCATCGATACCAACGTCTTTCTTCTGGACCCAACGGCCCTCTACAAGTTCGGGAAAAGCACGCTGATCATTCCGCTCGTTGTGATCGAGGAACTGGACGGTTTCAAGAGAGAACCCGGCTCCATCGGCAAAGCAGCGCGCGAAACCATCCGGCGGCTGGACCAGCTCAGGGCCAAAGGGTCGCTTGTCACCGGTGTCGCATTGGAAACCGGCGGGCTTGTCAGAATCATACTGCTGAAAGAATCGCAGGGCCGGCTTCCCACCGGGCTCGACTCTAACGTCAAAGACAACCAGATACTACAGTGCGCGCTCCAGCTCCGCGAGGACGGGGACACGCCGGTCCGGATCATCAGCCGGGACGCAGACCTGAGGATCAAAGCGGACGTCCTCGGGTTGGAATGTCAGGACTACATGCAGTACCCGGAATTCGAGGAAGAGCCTTCGCGCCCGGGATTCCGCGAGGTGGACGCGGGCGACGGCGCCGTGAACGCGTTCTACTCGAACAAGTCGCTCACGTTGGACGGGGGTCTGCCTCCCGGTGAAGAGCATACCATCAATGAATTTCTATTTCTGCGCGGCGAGACAAAAAGCGCCCTGGCCCGCCCGGACAGTGAGGGCAAAACCGCCCTCCCGCTCAGATACCAGGAAGAGAAGGTGTTCGACATTGTTCCGCGCAACCGGGAACAACGTTATGCATTTGAAGCGCTTCTGGATCCCGAGGTGCAGCTGGTTACTTTGTCGGGAAAAGCCGGCACGGGAAAGACGCTCCTCGCCATTGCGTGCGGACTCCACCAGGTAACGGACAATCCCATCTACAGACGCATTCTTGTGGCCCGACCTATCATGCCCATGGGCCGTGACATCGGCTTTCTTCCCGGTGAATTGTCTGAGAAGATCCAGCCGTGGATGCAGCCGGTCTACGACAACCTGGAGTTTATTTTAGGGGACGGCGGCAGCCAGCAGGACAAAAACATGGGGATCGACTACCTGAAGCAGGCCGGCATGCTCTCCGTGGAACCGCTGACGTACATCCGCGGCCGCTCCATACCACGCCAGTTCATTGTCATTGACGAAGCCCAAAACCTTACGCCGCATGAGGCAAAAACAATCATCACGCGTGCGGGAGAAGGATCCAAGATGGTATTCACCGGCGACCTCTACCAGATCGACCATCCGTACCTGAACCGCTATTCCAACGGACTGGCGTTCACAGCGGAGCGCTTCCGCGGACAGAAAATCGCTTCACACATAACGTTGATGAAGGGCGAACGGTCCGGTCTGGCGGAGCTTGCTTCACGCCTGATGGAATGAGTCCCGAAAATCGCCGGCAAACAGCAGCCTGACAACAATCAACAAGAAACGGTATGCCTGAATCAGATCTGTTCAGTTTCAAGGAAGAGGAGAGCCGACGCTCTACAGAGGAAGCGGAACGCCGCAAGTGGGATGCGGAACGCGGACAAAACATGGAGCTTCTGCGCACGGAGGCCATGTCGTGCGTGAAGTGCAAGTTGTCGCGCACGCGCAATAAGGTCGTATTTGGAGAGGGGAATGAACGGGCGGAAGTCATGTTCATTGGAGAAGGACCGGGCCGGCAGGAAGACGCCACGGGCCGGCCGTTCGTTGGGCGCGCGGGAGAACTGCTGACGCGCATCATTGAAAACGGCATGAAAGTGCCGCGGTCACATGTGTACATCGCAAACATTGTCAAGTGCCGGCCCACCGTGGACCTGGCCATGCAAAAAGACCGCCCGCCTGACCTGGAAGAAACGGCCTGCTGCAGTCCGTACCTGACGCGGCAGATCGAGTTGATCGCGCCCAAGGCTATCATTGCGCTCGGCGGACCGTCCACCAAGTTTCTCCTCAAAACAAATGAAGGAATCACGCGTTTGCGCGGCACCTGGGGCAGCTTCAACGGCATCCCCGTCATGCCCACGTACCATCCCAGTTACGTGCTGCGCCAAGGCGGAGACAAGAGCCCGGCCAAGCGCGACGTCTGGGAAGATATCAAGAAGGTCATGGAGAAAGTTGGTTGGCCGATCACGTAACGCTCCTCATTCTCTTTTCTTCGCTCTTCCACTTGTTCATGGCTGTGGCCCGGCTTTTACAGCGGCCGCTGACATCGGGGTCGGTCTATCTTGCAGCGGCCTTCTTCATGGTTTCGTGGTCTCTCCTGCACGGCTATGCAAACCTGAGCGGCGAGATCAAATGGGCGCCGCACATTCTGTACTCCCATATCCCTGCGTTCTTTCTTTTGGGACCGGTTTCCTACCGTTGGCTGGTGACGTTAGTCGGTGAAAAGGCCGGCATGCGCGGATTCCTCTTGGAATGCATCCCGGCCGCCGCGGCCACGGCGTTTCTCACTCCCGTCTTTCTTCTGCCGGCGGAACAAAAGCTGGCGCTCGCCGCCTCCTTTGTGACCACAGGAAACGTGCCGCCGCAAGGTCAGGGGATATTCGGGGCGGGCCTGGCCCTCTACATGGTGTATCTAGTGAGAAGCGCGGTGATATTGCGGCCGTACATGACGCTCGACAATCTCCGCAAAGAAAAGAGCGCCGTGGCCGCGGCCGTGGTCCTCGCGTATGCGGCCCTCCTCACTGTGACTGTCGGATTTTCCATCTTTCTGCACCGCAGCTGGTTTCCGTTTGCGATGTACGGATTGTCTCTGTTTGCGCCGGGCCTCTTTTTGTTAGAGGCGCGCTTTCCCGATCTTCTTCCCCAGTTTCAACGCGTAGTGGAACGCGGAAAGT
>JACPZR010000056.1 GCA_016195395.1 Spirochaetia bacterium | reverse complement strand
GGCGCAAAATAGGTACGCAGAATATATCCGGGAAGAAGGACATAGAACACCGAGACCGACGGCACATACGACGCTCCATACCATGCAGTAATGAACCACCCCCCGATCCAAAAGAGTGGGATCATAAGGAGCCCGGAGGGCAGAACGTATTTGTAGAGGCGGCGCAGGAACGTACCATATTCCGCGGGAGTTTTCAGTACGGAGAATTTGGGCAGGAGGAATGACTGCATGGTGGAAAGGAGGATCGCAAAGCCCTGCAACGGCATCCGGGCTGCATTGTACAGCCCGGTCTCCCCCGAACTACGAATCAGAAACACTTCCATCCAGTCAGACAAGATGGCGAGAAACGCCGCAAGGACGATCCAGCGGTTGAAGAGCAGAAGCTTCCTGAGCATAGGCTCCACGTCGCTCACTTCATCAGGGAAGAAAAACGAGGCAGGGAAGAACGCGAAGTAACCGGCAACAGCAAGGACGGCGCCAAAGACAAAGGCTGCCGCCACGTGCTCCACGCGCATTCCGTCGTCGGCCAAAAAGAAAGCCCCCAAAACAAGAAGCCGGAAGATGCCGAGGAGCGGAACCCAGAGAGACAGGGAACGATAACGTCCGTGGGCCACGAGCACACTGTCCAGATATGAAACCACAGAAAGAACGGAACCGCCCACAAAGACAATCCAGATCGAGAGCGGCACATCCGGCGAGAATGCGGGCAGAAACGACGCAGAGAGTCCGGCCCATTTCAGAAGACTCGCAAACACCGGAATGGAAACAAAGATCAGAGACACTGCGGCGGGTACAATCAGGGCGTAGAGTTTCAAGCGGAGGGATCCCTGAAGAACGCGCGCCGCTTCCGCCCGGTCGCCCGAGTGCAGAGCGGGTGTCAAGAATCGGATCAACGAATACTGGAGGCCGGCTTCCGCGAACGCTTGGACCACCGTCATCGCAGCGAGCATCTTTCCAAAGAAGCCGTATTCTTCTACTGTAAGGATCCGCCCCGCGAGCAGAGTGAAGGCAAGCAGGGCTGCGGAATTGAACGATCTCGCGGCAAAGACGCCGCCGGCCTGCGCCAATCGGCCGGTGGTCAGTTTCTTGAGATCAAATTTCACGCGAACGCCCGGGCCTGGACAAGCCTTCCATCTTCGTGGACCATTCG
>JACPZR010000201.1 GCA_016195395.1 Spirochaetia bacterium | reverse complement strand
CCCTTGTGGGCGAGTTGTTCGTTATCCAGAACGGGCTCGTGTTCAAACGTCCCGTCGCCCTCGGTGAGGCCTACGGCGATCTGGTCGAGGTCATTTCCGGATTGAAAGAAGGTGAGGAAATCGCCGTCGACCGCGTGGAAACGCTGAAGGACGGCGCCCCTGTGAAAACGAAGCCGGACGCGGCATCCGCTCCTGCACAGAAGCCCGATGAAGAACGGGCGGGTGGGGTAGAGCCTCAAGGGAAGAAGAAGCCGTGAGTGTCCGGGCATCCATCGGAATTCTCGCGCTATCCGTGGTGGGAAATGCCCTGTCTCTGGGGTGCGACCATGCGGCCCAGGTTCCGCGGATTCTCCTCGATCCCGGTCTCGGGTCCGTCCCCCATGTGACCGCTTCGTATCCGAGTCTTGGGACCCTCAACATCCCGCAGTCATCGACCGTGTTCGTAGAGTTCGACAAGGATATGGATACGGAAACCACTCAGAATGCTTTCTCGCTTACCGGTTCCGCCCCCGCATCAGGGCGCATGCAGTGGACAGGGCTGCGGCATCTCGACTACAAGCTCGATTCGGACCTGATGCCCGGTAACACGTTCCTCCTCCGCGTTGCTTCGTCCGCCCAGTCCAAGGACCGCTTCGGCCTCACGACCGAGTACCTCGTTAGCTTCACCGTCGGCACCACGTCGCAGTCCCCACAGGTCACCTCCACGACACCGGCCAATTCCGCCCAAGGGATCGTCACGACCGCAGGCATAACGTTTGTATTCTCGCGGGCCATGGACAAAGCCGCGGTCCAGAGCGCATTCAGCCTCTCGCCCTCGTCCGCAGGCTCGTTTACCTGGACTCCGGATGACGCGAGCTTCACCTACCAGCCGTTTTCCCCCCTGAACGTAGGCACCACCTACACGGCGTCTCTTTCCACGGGGGCAAGGGATGCAGGTGGAATCTCGATTTCCTCCGGATATTCCGCAACGTTCCAAGTTGGGAACGACTTCACTAGACCAACCGTATCATCCGTGCAGGAGGCCGGCAATCCCACGGCCCTTGCAAACAACCAGACGGGCGTGTACAAGGATTCCACGCTCACAATAACCTTCTCCGAGCCCATGGACCAGACTGCGCGCACCGCCGTTACGCTTACAAAGCTGTCCGACTCCTCCACCGTATCGGCCGTAACGTCATGGAATGCAACGTTTACACAGCTCACCTTCGATCCCGTCGATCCGCTTGAACCGCTGTCAACATACCGGCTGAGCATAACAACATCGGCAAAGGATCTCGCAGGCAATGCGCTCCAATCGAACTACAACCTGGCGTTCACCGTCGACAACTCGGCCGGCGCCTTAAATTCGAATTATGTGACCATCGTTTCCGGAACAAAGACGCTTCCCCTCGCAACGCAGGTGCTCAACGTCACAAACACCGGGGTCACGAGCAGCGTTACCGTCACCCCGGGAACGACCATGCAGGCAGAGTTCCTTTTCTCGCACTCGCTCGACCTTGCGAGCATCCCGGACAACCTTGTGATCACGAAAATCCTCGGTGTCTGTACGCCATCGTCGCCGGTAATGACCAAGATCCAGGTCCTCGATCAGGCTCCTCTTACGAAGAACCTGCTCCATCTGGAATTCGGAGGCATGAGTACCTGCGAGTATGAACTGAAGTTCTTCGGCACACGGACGGGCTTCAAGTCGGCGGTCAACGGCGCACAGTCGGGCACATGGATGCAGCAGGACTACAAAGTGTATCTCAAGGGGTTGTGAAAGGGAAGGAGCCGTGAAATCCGCGATTCAAAGAGTCTTCTTCGTCATGGTCTGCCTTGCACCGGTGTTTTCGGCGTGCAAGGAGCGCCAGCTTGACTCACTGTTACTACCCGGCGGAGACCAGCCGCCCAAAGTCGTCGCCACCTACCCTTCGAACGGACTTCAGGGGATCAGCTCTTCCGAAGGGGTCTGGGTCCTTTTCGACCGCACCATGGACGAACAAAAGACCCAGTCCTCATTCCGCCTCTCCTCGCCTTCCGGAACGACAACCGGTTCGTTCCGGTGGGAACTCGACAAAATGTTCTTTGTACCGAAGGATCCACTCGCAGGCGCCGGAGAATTTACGATGGTCGTCGGCCGCGGAAGCGAGTCGATCCACGGGCTTGATCTGCCCGATGATTTCATCGTGCGGTTCTTTGCCGGCACCGACAACGGGCGGCCGTCTCTCGTTTCCTCGAACCCTGCGGACGGGGCCACAGGAGTCGTAGCCACGAGCACTGTCACGCTCACTTTCTCCGAGCCGATGGATTTCTCGACCGCGGCTTCGGGCATCGTCATCTCTCCGTCCTTCCTCAATACGATGACGCAGAATGCGGCGAAAGACCAGATCATCATCACGCCCTCCTCGCCCCTGCTAAACGGCACTACATACACGATCACCGCAAAAAGCGGACTCAAAGATCTGTCCGGCAACACTCTCGCAGCCGAGAAGGCGGTAACGTTTACCATCGGCGCCGACACCATCCGGCCAACCGTCCTGTCCGTCCAGTCCGGTGCCTTATCATTCGTTGAAGGCATCACCACGACCGGAGTGGAGAGGGCCACCGCGCTCACGATCACATTCTCCGAGCCGATGGATACGGTGACTGCCGAAAACTCCGTGACGTTGTCCCCGTCCGTCTCCGCGACGAAGACATGGGACCCGACGTTCACGATCCTAACGGTAACAGCGTCCCTGGCTCCAGAAACGAACTACACACTGAATATTGACGGAACGGCGCTTGATCCCGCCGGCAATCTGATACAGAAAGCCTATACGTTTCCGTTCTACACGAACGGACCCACCTCCTCCCGGCCGTTTGTATCTGCCGTGTACCAGCAGCGTTCGGTTTCGGGGACGGGATGCACTGACGGAGACATCGCCGCCGCCGTGTACGATCCGCTCTCACAGTTCAGCACTTTGAACCTGGGTTACCAGATGGATATGCAGGCGGGCGCCGGCACGACCTGCGTGATCGAACTGCGGCTGGATTTTGCGAACTCGGCGGCTTCAGCTTTGACCATGGACCGCACGAGCCTCGTGCTCGGAACCACGTTTACGAGGATCATTGATCCGTCGCCGGGAGGGGTCGCGGTTTATGACGTGCAGGTGTCCGGCAATGTCGCCACGATCTTCATTTCACCCGCTCCGAGTTTCCCTGTCAGCGGGGCCTGGGGGACGCCCCTCTACCGGTTGAAAATCGCAGGTGGTACCGCCAAGGATTCGAATAACAATACTATGGCGTCCGACTACGTCATCTACTTCTACTTCTAAATGATCCGCTTCTTTGTCGAACGCCGCGTTGCAACCCTGATGCTTTTCAGCGCGATCATTCTCATGGGTATGATATCGCTCTCGCGTCTGAAGGTCAGCCTCTTCCCGGACATCGTCTTCCCGAAGCTTACCGTTCTTACGCCGTACTCCAATGTGGCGCCTGAAGAGATCGAAAATCTGGTGACACGTCCGATCGAAGACGCGGTGAGTTCTGTGAGCGGCGTAAAGAAGATGATGTCCAGATCCCAGGAGGGACTCTCTATCATCGAAGTGACCTTCGAATGGGGGACGTCGCTCGATCTTGCGACAATCAATCTTCGCCAGAAAGTAGACCTCGCAAAATCGATCCTTCCCCAGGATTCCGGCAAGTCGATCATCGTCGCCTTCGACCCGTCGGCTGACCCCGTCATAACGCTCGTTGCGCGGCCCACCGGGATCCCGTTCGAGCGCACCCGGGACTACATTGAAAAGAACGTCCGCCCCTACCTCGAACGAATCGACGGGGTTGCTTCCGTCTCCATCCTCGGCGGCCGCAAACGCGAGGTCCAGATAAACGTAGATGCCCAGAAGATGCATGCTTTCGGCCTGTCCCTCGACAAGGTCAACCAGGCCGTGGGCTCCGCCAACTTCAACTTCCCCGCAGGCAACGTCCACAAGGGGGAGAAGGAATACACCGTCCGCGTCATGGG
>JACPZR010000055.1 GCA_016195395.1 Spirochaetia bacterium | reverse complement strand
TCGCATTCCTCTCGCAGTATCCTGATCAGGTGGGCAAAGGGCTCACATATGAAGGCACGGCGCTGTTTCCGGAAGGCGAAGCAACGTCCGACATGGCGGGAATGACGCAGCGAGTGGGCACCAATTTGGAAAGCCTTGAGCGGTCCTTGAAAGCTGTGCAGGTAGAGATGGAAAATCTGTACGCGCTCAATTTCCAGGGACTGCCTGATGCCATTGATCCCAAATCTCTGGCGGATGCGTCGAGTGTGCGCGCCCTGAATCCTTCCCGTGTTGCAAAGCTGACCCGCGGCTGAAAGAAAGCCCTATGTCAGATTCACCATCCGACCTTCCGCCGCCGGGACTCCCGCCGGAGGGTCGGCTTCAATGGGTCTATGAAGAGATCGCGAAATCCGGCCGGAACGACGTTACCGTTATAGTCGTAACAAAGACGCATGCTCCCGACGTTATCACTCACCTGCTGGGAAAAGGCTGCCGCCATTTTGGAGAGAACCGCGTGGGAGAGGCGAAGGCGAAATTTCCGCTCGTGTCCGTTCCACCGGGGGTAACGCCCGTCTACCACCACATCGGCCCGCTCCAGTCGGGCCAGGCGCGACAAGTCGTGTCGGTTTTTGACTGGGTTCATGGCGTTTCGTCCCCTTCGGGACTCGCAGCGCTGGCGGACGCAGCGGAACGTGCGGTGAAAAACGGACATCGGCCCGCAGAGCGGCCCATCCGATGGCTGGCACAACTGAACCTGACCGGCGAGACTTCAAAGCTGGGCGGGATGACGATGAGCGACTTTGATGCGATGCAGCGCCCAACGGACAACGCGTCATTGGTATTTGGAGGCTTTATGGCAATGGGACCCTCGAGCGGAGATCCCGCCCAGACTCGGTCCGTATTTCGACGTTTGCGGGAGATTCGCGACGTTACGCTGCCCGGTGGGGCGCTAAGCATGGGCATGACCGGGGACTGGCGGATTGCCGTGGAAGAAGGCGCCACGCACCTCCGAATAGGATCCCTGATTCTTGGAGCCCGGCACGAAGGGCCGTGGCATCCGTAAATTTTTTCGTAGCTTTTTTTGCGCGGAATCCCAAGTCTGCACGCACACATGCCCTTGGACCCAGCCAAACCCGTCCAGCAAGCGAAGATTCCGGCTGGGACCGTCCTCTTCGAAGCCGGTCAGAAAGCAACGATGCTCTGCCTGGTGCATGACGGCGAAATTGCAGCAGCAAGCCGCTTCTCAAGAAATGCCGTCCGTCGCCTCTACAACCTGGGGGCCAATACCTCTCCCGGATTCGGCGCTGTACTCATGTCGGAAGAGTATCCCACGCGGATTGTGGCCACCAAGGATTCTGTGATCAGCGCGTTTCCTGTACGCGGCGCCTTCACAGCCCTGATCCTTGGAAAGCTGAACGTAGGTATGCTCGCCGTGCGGTCGCTTCTGAATGAAGTGGCCCTCACGCGGCAGGCCATCCAGAAGTGCGGCAGCTTTTTAGGACAGATCCAAAAATCGTCCGACAACCTCTCCCTAGCCTATTACAGAGCCAATCCCGGCACATTCAAAGCTGAAGTGACCGCTCCCGGGGCCGGAATCGCGATCGACCCAGTGTTGCCGGCTGCGAAAGTCCTTGTGCAGCATTTCCAGGAGAACGGTGGAGAAATTCCAGAGCCCATC
>JACPZR010000200.1 GCA_016195395.1 Spirochaetia bacterium | reverse complement strand
GAATCTACGTCCACTTCCGGGTCGTCCGGCTCGAGCGGTTCCGGCAGCACCACAACGACCACTACGTACAATATCAAGAGCAACTATTACTTTGCGGACAACCTCGCCTACCAGGGACAGCAGATGGTTCTCCGCTATGTCTATTCCCAGACACGCCACAGCTACAGCCTGTCGATCGCCAATACGGCCACCACTACCTGCCAGACGAGCGACGGGATCAGCTGCGATTCTGTCGGCACCAAAACCTGCGTGACCAGCGATTCCGTCACATGCGGCGGCGCAAATGCATTCATCTTCTCTATCCGAAACCCTGCCATGACCTTTACCGGCTCCGTGGGAACCATCGACTATTCACAGGGCTTCTCGCTGACCACGGACAACTCCGCTGTGAACAATGCCACGCTTGATATCAATATGAGCGCGGCGGACGGCACACTTTTCGTAGGAAAAGTGACTTGCGTCAGCGACCCATCCTAAAGCCCCTCCCTAACTGGGGGCTTAAGCGATGTCAATGCAGGAAGCAAGACCAGCCGTTTCCGTCATCATACCAACTTACAACGAATCTCTCAACATCGGAGAGCTGATCGAACGCCTTGAGGAAACCCTCAAGAGCACGTCGCACGAAATCATTGTCGTAGACGACAACAGCCCTGACAAGACGTGGGAAATCGCCGAAGGCATCGCTGAGACCAACACCTCCCTCCGCGTCATTCGTCGCATCAAGGAACGCGGGCTCTCTTCCGCCGTTGTCACCGGAATGGAAGTGGCCGCGGGACGCACCTTTGCGGTGATGGACGCGGACCTCCAACATGACGAAAAAATTCTCCCGCAGATGGTGGAAACGATCCTGAAAGGCGAAGCGGACGTCTGCATTGGGTCGCGCGCCACGGAAGGGGGAAGCTACGGAGAATGGTCGCGGATGCGGCGCTTTGTGAGCTGGGTGGCAGCGCTCATGGCTAAGATCATGCTGCCGGTCAACGTCAAAGATCCCATGAGCGGATTCTTCGTGGTGTCGCGGGGCTCGTTTCACGAGGTGGTGGACTCCATCAATCCGCGCGGCTTCAAGATCCTCCTGGAATTCATAGGCCGTCACCCAAATCTGAAAATCAAAGAAATCGGATATACGTTTCGCAACCGCGCGCGCGGAGAAACCAAGCTGTCAGGATCCGTGATCAAGAACTATCTGATTGCTCTCTATGACCTCCGCTTTGGCCGGTTCATAAGCCCCACATTCATTCAGTACGCGTTTGTGGGCTCCACGGGCGTAGTCATCAACCTGATTGGATTTGCCATTGGGGAGTGGCTGGGATTCCCAAGGGTGTACACCGGTATTTCGCCGCGGCTGGACCCGCTCTATCTGTCCGTCCCTTTTGGAATGCAGATCGCTATCATTACAAACTATTTGATGAACAACTACATAACGTTTTATGAACTGCGCCACCGCGGTTCTATGATTGTCCGCGGATTCATCATTTTTGAAATTGTAAGTATCGTGGGGTTGGTGATGCAGACCGGCGTGTTTCAGCTTCTGCACACAAACGGCTTCTTGTCCGGACTGCTGGTAGAGGGCGTGCGGAAATACGTCAACAACGGCCTGGGCATCATCTTCGCCACGATCAGCAACTACTACTTGAACCTGAACTTTACGTGGGAAAAGCAGTAGCGGGCAGCGCTCACACTTCGTAGATCTTGTCTTCCATGGCCAGTTCAATGGCGGTGGAAACGGACCCCTTTTTCTTGATGTGAGCGACGGCCTCCGCAAACAGGTCACGGATTCCTTGGTCTGCGTGGGCCGGTTCGTGGTGTGTCAGAAGGGCCTTCTTGACGTTCCAGAGCACAGCGCAGTCAACCGCAATCAGCATGGCCGTGTGGCCCCATCCCACTTTCTGTTCCGATTCTTTGAGCGAGTACTGGGCGTCGAGCACCACAAGGTCCGCTCCCTCAAAGAACGGCTTCCAAGACCGCATGTCCTCTTCCAGCGTGGGTCCAAAAATCTCTGTGTCCGTGGCAAAAATAAAGGTCTTCCCGCCCGCGCGGATTCTGTAGGCAGTGGAGCCACCGGGATGTGTGAGCGCCGCGGTATCAATGGCAAACGATCCCACTTGGAACGATTCACCGGCTGTGTATTCGTGAAAGATTCGGGTGGAACGCATCTCGTCAAAGGTGACGGGAAAGAAGTCGCTTTGCTGCTGGCGCACAAACCGCTCGCGTGTATGCGTGTGACAGCTGTAGAGATGGATCGTATTCCCGGGAATAAAACCAGGCACAAAAAACGGCCAGCCCTGAATGTGGTCCCAGTGCGT
>JACPZR010000236.1 GCA_016195395.1 Spirochaetia bacterium | reverse complement strand
CAGCTGGGAGAACAGACGGGCAAGAAAGAAGAGCCGCATTTTGTAGAGCGGGTGCGACACAAGGCGGTGCCACGCGGTGGCGTGCAGGGAGGGGTACAGCAGAAATTCAATGCCGCGCGCGGCCGGGTCGTTGTGCCGGATGGCCTTGATGTCATCAATGAGTTTCAAAAAGCTGCGTTTCCTACTCCCGCACGATGATGTTTCGCGATGCGTAGAGGAAGAGGAAAACCCCTGATACCAGAAAAAACGAAGCCGGGGCGAGTGTCCACATGGAAAGCTGGAATTGGAAGGGACCCAGGGCCAAAAGGACGGCCATCCCTACCAGATAGAGCGAAAGCCATAGAATCGTATCCCGCGATTGGTCCGGATTGTGTCGTGTCCTTGCAATCATGATTCCAATGAGGATGATCCCCGCACCCGCTCCGCGGGCCAGAAACGATGCTGCCGCCAAGAGACCAGTTTTAGGGTCCATAAACGGCGGCCGTGAAAGCACCCCGGCCGGGTAGACGATCAGGACAAAGCCGAAAATCACAAGCGGCGCGGCGATCAAGAGCAGGTAGGAAGCGAACCGTCGCTTGAGCATCCGCTTCATGGGCATGTGCAAAGCGCGCAGGATGGCCCGCCGCTGTCAATCGCGAAGCTGGGTTCTCTGCGGGACCGCGTGCACGTGCGGGACGGCAGCCGTTATGATTTCTTTTCAAATTCGCGGTAGAGGAGGCTCGGCTGGATGCCCTTGTTCCCCTGATACTTGCCGGACGTGTACTCCATGATTTCGCCTTCGATGGTGTGGTAGAATATCTGGCAGATGCCCACACCCGGGTAGATACGCACGGGATGGATGGTGGAAATTTCCAGCGTCCAATAGCCTTTGAAGCCCACGTCGCCAAACCCGGCCGTTACGTGCACGAACACACCCAGTCGCCCGATGGAGGAGCGTCCTTCCAGCATGGGCACAAGGTTGTGGGTTTCCGTGTACTCCACCGTGCGTCCCAGATACAGGCGACCCGGTTCCAAGAGAAGGCCGTCCTCGGGAATCACAATCAGTTCCGTTTCGTTCGGCGCCTTCATGTCGAGGATCTTGTTCTTATAGATAACCAATTCGTTGTGCAGGCAGAGGTTGTACGAGTTGGGGTTGATCAGTTTTTCCTGATACGGTTCAATGACGATGTCTTTGCCCAAGCGTCGCTTGATTTCGGGTCCGGTTAGAATCATTATTCCCCCTTGAATACGGGGCGGCGCTTTTCTTTGAATGCTGTGAGCGCTTCTACCCTGTCGCTTGTTGGTAACGTTACTTCGTATGCCTTTCTTTCGATGGCGAGGCCGGTTCCTAAGTCCGTGTCAAAGCCCCTGTCTACGGCAAATTTTGCCTGGGCCACGGCCACCGGCGCATTGGCGGCAATTTCGGCAGCGAGGCCCTTTGCGCGGCTCAAGAGTTCTGTCACGGGGAGCGCTTCGTGAACGATGCCTTTGTCCCGCGCGACCGTGCCGGATATCTTTTTGGCTGTCAGGATGAGTTCTTTCGCGGTGGCAATGCCCGCAATCCGCGTCAAGCGCTGTGTTCCGCCCGCTCCGGGAATGATGCCGAGCGATGTCTCTGTGAGGCCCAGTTGCGCATCGTCCGCAGCAAGCCGGAAGTCGCAGGCGAGGGCCAGTTCCAGTCCGCCGCCGAGCGCATGTCCATTGACGGCGGCGATGACGGGGAAGGGCGCGGTTTCGATCAAAGAAAAGAGAATGCCGACACGATCAAGAAACGTCCGCACTTCTTCCGGCTGCATCGTGGCGCGTT
>JACPZR010000227.1 GCA_016195395.1 Spirochaetia bacterium | reverse complement strand
ACCTCTACAGAGTCTCCCCTGGTTTCAATCCATTGTTTGCGGATGGCCGGAAGGCCCGATTCAATGGCGCCTGTGTAGGAAGGATCGCCCCAGGGGCCAGTGGTGTCGTAGGCTAGGACCGGGTCGTTGGGAATCAGCTGGCCGTCGGCCCGGCGTGTGGGCGACAGGGAAATTTCCCGGAACGGGACCTGCACGTCGGCGTGAATGGACCCTGCAACGAATGTGCGTCTTGCCCCGGGATCGCGCCCCGGCCCAAGATTTCCCATGTCCTGTTTCGCGCTCATGAATCCCCCCGGATGTATTTGACTTGGATCGACCCGCGAAGGAGTCGGTCGTTGCATCAACAACCAACGAAAGGACGGGTAATATGTCACGGAAAAAAATAGCATTGATAGGCGCCGGGCAGATCGGCGGAACCATGGCCCTTCTTGCCGGCCAGAAAGAGATGGGCGATGTTCTCCTCGTCGACGTCGTAGAAGGCGTGCCCCAGGGAAAGGCCCTCGACTTGTATGAAACAGCCCCCGTAGAAGGGTTCAGCGTCGGGCTTCAAGGCAGCAATGATTACGCAGCCATCAAAGGGGCAGATGTTGTCATCGTCACCGCGGGGATTCCCCGTAAACCAGGTATGTCAAGAGATGATCTGGTGAACACCAACACCAAGATCGTAAAGCAGGTGGCTGAGGCCATCCGCACTCACGCTCCCAACGCCTTTGTTATCGTAATCACAAACCCGCTCGATGCGATGGTCTATGTAATGAAGAAAGTCACAGGCTTTCCGCGTAACCGCGTGATCGGCATGGCAGGGGTTCTCGACTCCGCCCGCTTCCGCACGTTCATCTCAATGGAGACCGGCGTTTCTGTGGAAGACATTACGGCGTTTGTTCTCGGAGGCCATGGTGATACGATGGTTCCCCTGCCGCGTTATTCCACCATTGCCGGCATCCCGCTTCCTGAATACCCGGGCCTCTCCAAAGACAAGATCGATGCGATGGTCAAGCGCACACGCGACGGCGGCGGCGAGATCGTGAACCTCCTGAAAACAGGCTCCGCTTTCTACGCTCCCGGCGCATCTGCGATTGCCATGGCAGAGTCGATTCTCAAAGACCAGAAGCGCGTGTTCCCGTGCGCTGTGGAAGTGACCGGCGAATACGGCCACACGGGCATCTTCATGGGCGTTCCCTGTGTGCTCGGTGAAAACGGAATGGAAAAGATCATCGAGATCAAGCTCACCGCGGAAGAAAAATCAGCGCTCGACAACTCCGCCAAAGCCGTGAAAGAACTGATGGGCGTCGTCGACGCGTCAGGGCTTCTCTAATACTTCCGGCACACCCTTCGCCGTGACCCAGGCTGGTCACGGCGGGGCCTGCCCCGGCAGCCAAAAAAATACTTGAGAACATCCGGTTCGCCAGGCGTTTTGTCGCATGGTATCGCCTTCTTCCCGCTCCACCCTCGCGTTATGTATGGATTTCGCGGGGAAACGACGATCTTTCTGGAGCGCATTCGTCTTATTCTCGCTCTCGTTGATCAGCTGCACAACAACCAAAGTGATTCCAGTTGCCGCCACGAACGGACCGTTGCGCGCTGAGTTGATCGTCAGAGAATTCCACACGACACCCTGCGTCACGTTGTATGGGGGGAGCTGCGGGTATCAAGAGGCCTCGATTGTTCTTCATCGAGGGTTCAGTGATCGTTATCTGCCTTACGGATGCTATGCCACGAAGGCCGGTGTGCCGGACGCGCAGATCGTAACGAGCACCGGCGAGTCGGGCGAGAGAATTGCCTTTCGCTGCACAAAGAGTGAGAGTTGGCGCGTGATCTTCGTCGGATCGGGGAACCGGTCGTTTCTCGATTGTCGGGAATACAAAGCCACCGGTGATTTCTCCTGGGATGGCGTGGACGGCCTGCGCGAAGCGTCTCCCCCTATGATTGAACGCGGCTGCAACGGTGTGCTCCTTGAAGACGTGGCCGCCGAAATACAGGCCGTGCACGGGGTCGCATCTGTTACCGATCTCCTCATAGCGACGATTTCCATGCAGGCCACGCGCAAAATCTCGAAGGATTTTCTTCAGGCCTGGGATGATGCCTATGTGAAGCTGCCGGCGGGAGAGAAGAAGCGTCTGGTTCCCGTGTTTCGCGCCGCAATTTTTGGGCAATCCCAAGTCATGCTTCGCGCCATCGCCAAAGCGGACGCGAAGGAGGCGGCGAGGCTCGGCTGCGCGGAACTGGAACGTGAGATGAAGCGCGGGGCGATCGTCTATTTGGCCGGAGCCGTCCTTGCAGTGGCCAACGCTGCCTATCAATGTCCCGTGGTTCTCGCGACACTGGAGAATTCCTCCTGCACGGCCAACTACTACTGCGGGTCCGGTCGGATTTGCGAAGCCAAAGAACTGTCTGCTGATATAAAAAAAGCGCTGTCACAGCCCACCAGTCCGCTGGACTTCATAGCGCGTGATCATGCATTATTAGCAGCCGCGTTGGCACACCCAGGTTCGCACGAAATCCTGAAGCTTTGGCACCAGAGGCATTCGTACGTGATCGACCAACCTCGGGAACCTTCTTGTGAGCAGCTCTATATCATGGGCAAAAAGGGGGTGCCGTGCCATTGTTTCACAGACGTGCCCGCATCTGCGTGCGCGAAGAATCATACGGAGCTCACCTGCTCATTCAGGGTCGATGATACGGCTAAGAGGATCGATCAGGTCGTTTCACCGTAATGTTCTGGTTCCGTGTTCCCGGCATCCCAGGGCAGCTCCAAACTTCAATCAGGAGTCGTGTACGGCCAGGCGCGTCCGTACACGATCCAGAGCGGCGCGGAGATTCTCTTGGTCCGGACGCAGTTCAATCGCGCGCTCAAGCGATTCCGCGGACTCCTGGTATTTCCCCATCTTGTAGTATACCCTGCCAAGCAGCTTCAGGGAAGCGACGTGTTCCTGGTCCAGTTGTATCGCTCTATCCAGGTAAGGGAGGGCTTCTGTTTCGCGTCGCAGTCGTTCCAAGCAGAGACCTCGATAGTATAAAAGTGTAGTCTTTGTTTCTGATAAGTTCCGTGAGATCGGTGAGAGGGGCAGGCCTCGGCTCCATCACCGCGGCACCCGGCGTGTAGGTGATCTTGATGAACGAGATGTCATCGGTCAGCTCGCCTTTCGTCTGGATCCGCCGGACAGTTTCCTTCAGATCACCGCCCGACTCCTCGACCAGCCGCAAAAACAGACGTTCATCCTCATTGATGACACGATGTTCCGCTCCAGGAGTGAGGTTGATGTCATCCCGACCGTCGGAGCCCACGATCAGAACGTCCCCAGGTTCCAGCTGCGTTTCCACTAGTCGGAACTCTCCGGGAATCTGGGAACCCAATTTCATGAGGAATACTGTCTCTTCCAAGAACGACGCCTTTCCGCCCCGATAGAGAACAGCGGAGGGATGATCCGCATTGAAGT
>JACPZR010000226.1 GCA_016195395.1 Spirochaetia bacterium | reverse complement strand
GTCTCAGGGTGGCGGCCGGGGTGGTCCTCAACCTTACCTTGATTCCAAGGTTCGGTATGCACGGGGCGGCATGGGCCAATGTGCTCGGTCAGTTCCCCGGCTGGATCTTTCTTCTATTCGTCTACGCCGGTTTTCTCAAAACCGGAAAAATGGGCGGCGCCGCGGACCCTGCCTGAAAAATGAATCGCTTGCAGAGGCGCGCCGTGAGCGTCTGGCTCGTTGGCCTCGTCCCCCGAAAGCGAAAACGAATACCGCCGGAGTATCTTTACGCCTCCAGGCCGGTCCGGCACGCTTTCACGTCTTTTCTTCTATTGGTACAACCGTTCGCTGGATGCCCTGTTCGGCCCCGATGATCTGACGGCGCTCCTACGGGCCGGAGCTCTGGCGCTTGGACTGGCAGTCCTGATTGTCATCCTGATCAGCTTCTCACCCTACGACCCGTTTCTTGTGCTGGTAGACGCCGGGTACGAGGAGCCTTCCATCATTCTCGCCAAAGATAGAAATGGCGGCAATGTCCGCATCGCAGAGTTCTACCGTCTGGATCGCAAGGTGCTCCACTTGGACAAAGCCGCGGCCCGGAACTTCAAGATTGTGCGGGCGCTGATCGCCATGGAAGACAACAACTTCTACAAACATCCGGGCGTGGACGTCTCCGGCATTGCCCGCGCCATGTTTGTGAACTTGATCTCCGGAGACATCCGGGAAGGCGCTTCCACAATCACCCAGCAGGTGGCCCGACTCCGCTTCCTTTCCAGTGAAAGGACCTTTGCGCGGAAGGCCCGCGAGGCAGTACTCGCCCTCTTTCTAGAGCTTCGATATTCCAAAGACCAGATCATGGAACTCTACCTGAACGAGGTTCCCTTGGGCCACGGCACCATCGGTGTCGAGGCGGCGGCTAAGTTCTATTTCAACAAGAGCACGTCTGATCTCGAGTGGGGCGAGGCTGCGGTGCTTGCATCGCTCACCACGCGTCCCCAGGAATTCAGTCCCCTCCGCGACATCAAAGAATCGCGCCGGAAAGTGCGCGTCGTATTCCGGAAGCTCGTTGAGACAGGAGAGCTGTCCCGCGACGATGCGGAAAAGGCATACAGCCAGCTGGAGACAGATTTCTACGCGGAGCTCAACCGCTCGCCCAATGACACGGCGTTCAATACAAGACTCAACCTCCATCCTTACGTGACTGAGTATGTGAAGTCGATGATTCCCCCGGAATTGCAGGGGCGACTCTACACCGGAGGCCTCCGCATCTACACCACCATTCAGGACGACCACCAGACCGCGGCAGAAGAAGCCCTGATCCCCCAACT
>JACPZR010000054.1 GCA_016195395.1 Spirochaetia bacterium | reverse complement strand
GTGCGCCACACGGAACTCAAGGAACTCATTCTTCAATTGCTGAGCCAGCCGGGAGTTCCGCCCCGGGCCCGGCCGGAAGGGGAAACACTTCCCGGATGAAAGCGGCTGCAATGAAAATCGTACGGCTGGTATTTGACCGCTGGCAGGCGAAGGTCGTAAGCCTCGTAGTGGCGGTGCTTTTGAGTTGGTATGTCCATGACTCAAGAAACGCCACCCGTACCATACAAGTCCGCGTAGAGGTGCCCCCGCCGCCGGAGCATCTTGTATTCGGCAGCCGTCTTCCCACGTTTGTGAACGTTCAGATCCGCGGGCCTAAAGAACAGATGAACTTCCCCACGCAGGATTTCAAAATCACCCTCACATCGGTCTCAACGCGTTTGGAAGCTGGAGACAATACATTCCAGACGCGGCTGGTCCCTGATCCTCCGCCGGGAATGACAGCCGAGTATCCGGGGATTCTTACAGTGTTTCTTGACCGTCTGGCCGTGCGGGAACTCCCCGTGGTGCCGCTCGTGGAGGTCCGTGACGAGTCGATGACGGCTGGACACATAACGCTTGAAAGGGCGACGATCTTTGTTCAGGGACCCTACCGCGTACTGATGGATTTGGACAGGATCGCCACGCAGCTTGTTGTCATTGAAGGGAAGCAAAAGGTCTTCAGCGGAAAAGTGCCCATTGGCGCGCTTCCAGAATTCATTCAACTCACACCCAATCAAAGGGCGGATATGGGAGTGGTTGTACGTCTGCGGGGAAAAGGCGCGGACGGAGATGACGAAACGTTACTTCATAAGGTGCCTCTGCGTTGCCTGAATGAAAACCCGGCTGTGACGGCGAAATTTGACGTGGATACCGTGGATTTGATTGTCGCGGGCGACAAGAATGCCACAGCGGATCAGTTTACGGCGCGGGTGTTCTGTCCTGCGGTGATCGAAGACGGCAAGCTCAAGAGCAAGACGCGCATTTTTCAGCTGCCCATCAGAGTGGAAGACAAGCTGCACCGCCCCACTGTTCAAATCGTTCAAACGAATCCGCCGCGGGCTAACGTTCTTTTGGAGCAGGCTGTGGTGCGTCCCCAGCCGGATGTGCAGCAGGGCCTCGAGGACCACTCGTTCCGATGATTCTTGGTTTAGGCACAGACATCATCGAGAACGACAGAATCCGGGATCTCCTTTCCAAACACGGCGACCGTTTTCTCAACCGCATTTTTACGCGGGAAGAGGTGGAGTATGCCCGTTCCCACGTTGATCCGGTGCCCTATCTGGCGGCCCGCTTCGCGGTGAAAGAGGCGTCGATCAAGGCTCTGAACCTTCCCGGAGAGATGGGCGTCAGCATGAAAGAAGTGGAAGTCGCGGGCAGCGTATTTGGAAAAAAGAAACTGGTGCTGCACGGCAAAGTGAAGAAGATTGCGGAGCAGATGGGAGCGCGTCATTTCCACCTGTCGCTTTCCCACGGTCAGGGGATGAGCATGGCCGTCGTTATCCTCGAAGACTAGCGGGCTCGACCCGGATCCGGGTATCGAGCACCTTCTCAAGCAGATCCAGTTTGGCGCCTGCCGCCCACGTTTCGAGCGAGAGGTCCACCGGCGCCCCGCCGGCGTCCGGGGCCGCGCCTACGGTGCATACGAGCACCCCGGGCGACTTCTGAAGGGTGATCGAGCGGACGAGACCTCTCCCGCTTCTGTCCAAAGCAATCGCGAGCCGGAGAATTCCTGTCAACGTCTTGATCTTCTTTTGCGATTGTTCCGGCAGAAGGGCAAAGTCGGGATGCTTTCGCGAGGGATCCGCTTTGCGGTGGTAGCGCGCGAGCATGGCCATCGTTTCAATTTCGTCTTTGGTGAATCCCATCAAAAGCTCGCTGTTCTTGATGATGTAGGCGCTGTGTTTATGGTGCGCGGAATGAGCCACCACCATCCCGACGTTATGCAACATAGCCGCGGATTCCAAGAGAAACCGGTCC